>RFWA01000108.1 GCA_009922295.1 Betaproteobacteria bacterium | reverse complement strand
TTCACGCCCTTGGTGTCAACGCCGTTGAGCTTCATGCCGACCATCAGCGAGTAATGTGCGGTGGAAACGAAGGGCGTTGCCACTTTTTTGCCAACCAGGTCTTTCCAGCTGTTGACGCCGGAGCCATTGCGGGCTATGAGCACGTCAGAGCTGGCGATGTCGTCCAGAATCCAGACCAATTTGATGTCCTGGCCCTGGCTGGCGGCCGCCGCCAGCGGGCTGGAGCCAACTTCGCCAATTTGCACATCGCCCGATGCCATGGCTTTGATCACGTCGCCACCACCGCCGAACATGCGCCAGTTGATTTTATAACCGGTGGTTTTTTCCAACTCGCCTGACTCCATCACGGTGCGGTACGGGAATACCATGTCCTGATGGGCAAAGGTGACTTCTTTCTTGGCCTGGGCAAATGAGCAGGCTGCGACGACGGCAAGCGCCAGACCCAGTGTGCTCTTGGCCAGCACGGATAACAATTTGTGTTGCATAAATTTCCTTGTGTTGACAATAAGAACAGCGCGTGCGCGCAATGGCGCGACCCCCGTGGGAAGGAGATGTTACGCCTGGTGCGAAGTTTGGCTGCTTGCGCTTTTTTGGAGTAGAGCCAGTTGCCGCCAATCATGGAGCCAGTGACGCGATCCCAAGTGCACCGGCGTGGTGCCGTGAATTGGGCGAAAATCTAAGCGATCACAACGGGCCGACTAGGAGCTTTTCTTTGAAATCCATGCTGCCCTTTTTGCACTGGTGGCCACGCGTCAACCGGCAAACCCTGCGTGCCGACCTGATTGCTGGCCTGACCGGGGGCCTCATTCTGGTGCCGCAAGGCGTGGCGTTTGCCACGATTGCGGGCATGCCGCCCGAATATGGCCTGTACGCTGCCATGTGGCCGGCAATCGTCGCCGCATTGTGGGGTTCCTCCTGGCACTTGGTGTCCGGCCCGACCACGGCAATTTCGATTGTCGTGTTCGCCACCATGAGCCCGCTGGCGACGGCCGGCAGCCCAGAATACGTGACGCTGGTGCTGACCTTGACCTTTCTGGTCGGGCTGTTTCAGTTGCTGCTGGGTGTGCTGCGACTGGGGACACTGGTTAATTTTGTATCGCACACGGTGGTGGTTGGCTTCACGGCGGGCGCCGCCGTTTTGATCGCTGTGAGCCAGGTGAAAAACTTCTTTGGGCTACCCATTGCCCGTGGCGCGTCGCCCTACGTGGTGATGGAGGGTTTGTTGCAGCACCTGAGTGATGTCAACCCTTTCATCACCGCAGTTGCCGTGGTGACTGTCTTGGCCAGTGTGGCGGCAAGGCGATGGTGCCCACGCTGGCCACACATGATTATTGCGCTGCTGTTGGGTAGCCTGCTGGCCGCAGTGTTCAATCAGCACTGGGGCGCAGCGCATACCGGCATCAGCAGCATCGGGGCCCTGCGCATTGGCATGCCGCCTTTGTCCAGCCCCGATTTTTCATGGGCGACTCTGGAGAAGTTGGTGCCAGTGGCGATGGCGGTCGCCTTGCTGGCCCTGACCGAGGCCGTATCAATTGCCCGCGCCATGGCTATCAAAAGCGGTCAACGGATTGACGGTAACCAGGAGTTCATCGGACAGGGCCTGTCCAATTTGGCTGGCAGTTTTTTCTCGGGCTATGCCTCCAGTGGTTCTTTCAATCGCAGTGGGCTGAACTATGCTGCCGGCGCTAAGACGCCCTTGTCGACGGTGTTTTCGGCGGTGTGCTTGCTGCTGATATTGCTCTTTCTGGCGCCATTGGCGGTGTATCTGCCGACCGCGGCGATGGCTGGCATCCTGTTTGTGGTGGCTTGGGGCCTGATCGACTTCCACCATATCGCCGAGATTCTGCGTGCCAGTCGGCAAGAATCGGCGGTATTGGGCGTCACTTTCGTGGCGACCCTGACGCTTCAGCTGGAATTTGCCATCTACGCGGGCGTGCTGTTGTCCTTGCTGCTGTACCTCAATCGCACCTCCCGGCCCGGGCTGGAAGACGTCAAGCCCTTCCCGGGGCAGTGGCCGCCAGCCTTCAGTGCGGCTACTGGTCTGCCGGATTGCCCACAACTCAAGATTGTGCGCATCAACGGCTCGATCTTTTTCGGAGCGGTCAACCATTTGCAAGAGGCCCTGCAGCAGATCGACGCGCGTGAGCCGATGCACCGGCACCTGCTGCTGGTGGCCTCAGGCATCAACTTTCTTGACCTGGCCGGGGCGCACTTGCTGGCGCAAGAGGCCCGCCGTCGACGTGCTCTTGGCGGCGGGCTATACCTTTTTCACATGAAAGACGAGCCCATGCGCACGCTGCAACGCTGCGGTGTGTTGGACGAGATCGGGCGGGACAATTTCTTTAATTTAGGCGATGACGTGCTGGGCACGCTCTACGCCCGGCTTGACCGCGCCGTGTGCGCCCGGTGCCAGGTTCGAATCTTCCAGCCCTGTAGGGTGCCGCCTGGCTGACCCCTTAACCCGGTCCGTGGCAGGGCTGGCAGAATGGGTCGCTTGGGGCTTGCCACGCTGGCCGACCCGGAACCGCTGAAGGCCCCGTATGAATTCAATTCAAGCTTTTTTACCTGTCGCCGCCGCTCTGCTGGGCTACCTGGTCGGTTCGCTCTCGTTCGCTGTGATTGTCAGCCGTGCTATGGGCCTCAACGACCCGCGCACCTATGGCAGCAAGAATCCTGGCGCGACCAATGTATTGCGCTCAGGCAGCAAGGCGGCCGCAGTTGTTACGCTTCTGC
Source organism: Betaproteobacteria bacterium (assembly GCA_009922295.1). Classification (GTDB taxonomy): domain Bacteria; phylum Pseudomonadota; class Gammaproteobacteria; order Burkholderiales; family Burkholderiaceae_C; genus Rhodoferax. The sequence goes on along the minus strand of RFWA01000108.1, from coordinate 4,888 downwards.
TGGATGCCGCCAAGGGCTGGTTGCCGGTGGCCTTGGTTCAGTGGTTTGGTCAGCAGTACGGCTTGGGCGAGGGCACCATGGCCATGACCGGTCTAGCGGCTTTCGTTGGACACCTGTACCCGGTATTTTTTCGGTTTGTGGGGGGCAAAGGTGTTGCGACGGCACTTGGCGTGTTGTTGGGTATCAGCCCGCTGTTGGGTCTGGCCGTGTGCAGACGGCCAGGCCTGGTACCTTGACAAAAGCGTGCTGTTGTCGCTGTCGGTGATGTCTTTGTTGCTGATGTATCGACATGCCGAGAACATCGGGCGCCTGGCCCGCGGCACCGAATCCCGTTTGGGTGGCAAGAAAGCCAAGCCCTGACAGAGTTGGCCCTTAGCCCTGCTGAGCCGCATAGGCGCCAAGTTGCAGGATCAGGTGGTGGTTCAGGCGCTCGTTGACCGTAGAGGCGCTCAGTGCGGACCGGATGCCCGGGTTGCTGTTGGCGGTTCGATGCAGGCGGGGCGCTTTCAGCCGTACGCCGTCCTCATCCAGCACAATGGCGACAAAGGGTCGGTTGGCATGCTGACTGCGCCGGATCACCACCGCCACCTGCTGGTCGTCCAGCTTGACGAAGGTGCCAGGCGGGCATAGACCAACCGCCCGTACCAAGATGTGGCCGATTTCGTCGCCTTTGGGGTCTGACCCGCTGATGATGGAGCGCAGTGAGTCGGTGCTGCTGCAGCCCTCGCGCGATTTTCGCGGGCTGATCATGGCAGCGTAGCGGTCCACCACCCGAAGAACCTGGGCCAGGCGGTTCGTTGGCGCGATGGCCTGGAATTCGCCTTTGCTCGTGCTGTCGTCATGGTGCCGCCGCAACGTGTCCAGCCACACTGGGTTGGACACGCCAAGCTGCATCAGCATCTCTTGCCCGCGCACAGCATGGCTACGGATGGCGTCAGCTTGCCGCGCGTTGGGACGCTCCAACTGCTGGGCCAATTCATCTTGCAGTGCGGTCATCGCAATGTTCATAGTCAGTGCCGCGTTGACCAGGCCCTCACGCTCCTCAGGCGCAATGCCGAGCTCGTTGCCGATCAGATGGGACAGCACCGCACAGACCAGCGCGTGCGAGGCGCTGTAGCCCACGGACGAACTGCTCGCCAATTGAAACAGCAGGTACAGGCCCACGTCGGTGTCCCGGCGCAGCAGGTCCTGCATCCATCGGTCATATTGACGTATCCGCTTTTCAAACTCCTGGATACTGTTCGGGCTAGCCAGCAAGACACCGAGGCCAGACTCCAGATCGGACCACAGCCCTAACAGGTCTTCGTACTCGTTTTCGCTTTGTACCGTCATGGCATCAGGGCCGAGGCCCCGGGCAGTATCAGTCTCGGAAGTTATTGAAGCTCAAGGGCAGGTCCGCAATCTCTTTTTTAATCAGCGCCATGGCCGCCTGCAGGTCATCACGCTTGGCGCCCGTGACCCGCACTGCATCACCTTGGATCGCAGCTTGCACCTTGAGTTTGCTGTCCTTGATCAGGCGCTGGATTTTCTTGGAGGCTTCGGTCTCAATGCCATTGCGGACCTTGATCACCTGCTTGACCTTGTCGCCACCCATTTTTTGCGCGTCGCCAATGTCAAGAAAGCGCACATCGACACTGCGCTTGGTCAGTTTGTTGCGCAAGATCTCCTCGATCTGGGACAGTTGGAAGTCGGCATTGCCGATCAGAGTGATGTCCTTGTCCTTGATCTCCACAGCAGCGGGGGTACCCTTGAAATCAAATCGGGTGGCTATTTCCTTGGCGGTGTTCTCGACCGCGTTTTTTACTTCGACCAGATTGGCTTCACAGATGGTGTCAAAAGAGGGCATGGCGTGGTTCCGAAAGGGTCAGGCGGGAGGCGCAGGTGCGAGAATAAAGCAATGTTAGTCGAGAAAAACGTCCCGCTTGAGCCTTGTAACACCTTTCACATTGTGGCGCGGGCTCATGCACTGGTGCGGCTTGGCAGCGAAGCCGATGTGCTGGCCGTGCTGGCTGATCCGGACTGGGGCCAAGCGCCCAAGTTCATCCTGGGTGGCGGCAGCAATATTGTGCTGACTGGCGATGTCAAGGCCCTGGTTCTCAAAGTCGACATCAAGGGCCGCCGACTGCTGCGCGAAACCCCGCGGGCCTGGGTGGTCGAGGCCGGGGCAGGTGAAGATTGGCACGAATTCGTCGAGTGGACCTTGGCCCAGGGCTACCCCGGGCTGGAAAACATGGCCCTCATTCCCGGTACGGTAGGGGCAGCGCCGGTTCAAAACGTGGGTGCTTACGGGGTCGAGTTGCAGGACCGCTTCGAGTCCCTCGACGCGATTGACCTGCAAACCGGCCAAACCTTCACCCTGGATGCTGCCCAATGCGACTTTGGCTACCGCGATTCGGTCTTTAAACATGCCTCCCATTCACTGGGGCTGGCCGGGCGGGCACTCATTACCCGCGTGCGCTTTGCCCTGCCCAAGCCCTGGCGCGCCGTGCTCGGTTATGCCGATCTGGAAAAGAAGATGGCGCAGTCCCAGGTGTCGCAGCCGACGCCGCAACATATCTTTGATTGGGTGTGTGAGATCCGCCGCGCCAAACTGCCCGACCCGGCGCTGATTGGCAACGCGGGGAGCTTTTTCAAGAACCCCACCGTCACGGCCGAGCAATGCGTGGACATCATCGCGCGCGATCCAAAAATCGTTTACTACCACTTGGCTGACGGCTCAGTCAAGTTGGCGGCCGGCTGGTTGATTGACGCCTGCGGTTGGAAGGGCAAGTCGGTTGGCAATGCCGGCGTCTACGAGAAGCAGGCTTTGGTGCTGGTGAACCGGGGCGGTGCGACAGGTGGCGAGGTCATGACCCTGGCCTACGCCATCCAGACCAGTGTCTACGAGCGCTTTGGCATCATGCTTGAAACCGAGCCCGTGGTGGTCTGACCGCCCAGGGCCCTTTAGCCGTAATGGCAGATGTAGTGGTAAGCCTCGCTGACCCTGATGTCGAAAGACGCATTGGCCGGAACGCTAAACCGGTCTCCGGCGGTTGAGGTCTGCCAAACGTCGCTGCCTGCCAGGCGGTAGTCGCAACTGCCCGCCACGCACTCCATGATTTCGGGCGCACCCGTGCTGAAGGTCAGGCTGGCGGGCAGCACCACGCCGATTGATTTGCGGGTGCCGTCTGCCAGTGTGAGGCTATGACTGACGCATTTGCCGTCAAAGTAAACGCTGGCCTGGGTGTTGACGGTCACGTTGCTGAGGCTGTTGGTGGTCATGGAATCCTTCTGATGTCTAAAAAAGCCGCCATATTAGCGCCTGGATGGTTTGCTTTAGCGCAAGGATTGACCTCAATCGCCAAGGCGTGCGGGGCCACAGTGCAAAATCGGGCTTATGAAAAAAATCATGGTGTTGGGTGGAACCGGCTTTGTCGGAGCGCATGTCTGCGAAAAACTGGTCCGAGAGGGCTGGCGTGTGACGGTGCCGACCCGGCGGCGAGCTAACGCCCGGCACTTGCTGCATTTGCCATTGCTGACCGTGCTGGAGTGCAACGTGCACGACGAAGCAGCCCTGGCCGCAGCCTTGGCAGGCCACGACGCGGTCATTAACCTGGTAGCCATCTTGCATGGCAGTCAGGCAGCTTTTGATAAGGTGCATGTCGCGTTGCCGCAAAAATTGGCGCGTGCCTGTCGTGCGGCCGGGGTGCGGCAGGTGGTTCACCTGAGCGCGCTTGGCGCCGATGCCCTGCAGCCCCAGGTGGCGCCATCCATGTACCTGCGCAGCAAAGGCCACGGGGAAGCGGCCTTGATGCAGGCCGCGGCCAGCGGTGTCGAGGCGCCATTCGCGCTGACCATTCTGCGTCCCAGCGTGATTTTTGGTGCTGAGGACAAACTGTTGAACCTGTTTGCCGGCTTGCAAAAAATTGCACCGTTTGTGCCGCTGGCCGGCGCAAATGCACAGTTTCAGCCGGTCTGGGTGGAAGACGTTGCCAGAGCGGTGGTCAGTTGCCTGGCGCGCCGGCTAGGACTGTCCGCCGAACAGACGCCGCAGGTGCTGGAACTGTGTGGGCCCGAGGTGTTTAGTCTGAAACAACTGGTTCAATTGGCGGGCCAATTGAGCGGTGTTCGGGAGGGGCGTGGCCGACCGGTCTTTGGCTTGCCAAACTGGCTGGGCCACCTGCAGGCGGCGCTGATGGCTCTGGCCCCCGGCGAGCCGCTGATGAGCCGCGACAACCTGGATTCGATGCGCCGGCCCAATGTGGCGAGCGGCAAACTGCCCGGCTTGGCCTCTCTGGGCATCACGCCTGCGGCGCTTCGGCCAGTCGCTCAGGCTTACCTGACGCAAAACCAGCCGGGGCAGGGCCTGCTAGGCTTGCGCGAACGCGCCAGCGGCCGCTAGCTTAGCGTTTGGGCGAGGGCGCTGGCTTGTCGGTCAGGCTCAGCATGTCTGTCCCCACGTCCCTGCCCAGCAGTCCGCTCTGCGCGTAAATGCCGAGTTTTGCCCGCGTGTCCACAATATCCAAATTCCGCATGGTCAGTTGGCCGATGCGGTCCGCAGGCGAGAACACTGATTCACCTTTTTCCATGGTGAGGCGTTCCGGGTGGTAGGTGAGGTTAGCGGACTCGGTGTTGAGCAGTGAGTAGTCGTTGCCGCGCCGCAGTTCCAGGGTCACCTCGCCGGTGATCGCGCGCGCCACCCACCGCTGTGCCGTTTCTCTGAGCATGATCGCCTGCGGGTCGAACCAACGGCCTTGGTACAAGAGCCGGCCCAGGCGGCGGCCGTTGTCGCGGTACTGCTCTATGGTGTCCTCGTTGTGGATGCCGGTCAGAAGTCGTTCATAGGCAATGAACAACAGTGCCATGCCTGGCGCCTCGTAAATGCCCCGGCTCTTGGCCTCAATAATGC
>RFWA01000107.1 GCA_009922295.1 Betaproteobacteria bacterium | reverse complement strand
GACGCGCCCCAGTTTTCCTTGCGCTGGTAAGACGGAAGTTCCAAGGCCACCACCGGAATGGGCAGTTGCAGCGCTTTGCACAGACCGCCCGGGTCATCTTGTATCAGTTCGGCTGTACAGGAGGAACCCACCAGCATGGCTTTTGGGGAAAAACGCTCGAAGGCCTGCCTGGCGGCAGTTTTGAAAAGCTCTGCAGTGTCCCCCCCGAGATCCCGCGCCTGAAAGGTGGTGTAGGTGACGGGCGGGCGCTTTTGCAGCCGCTCGATCATGGTGAACAACAGGTCGGCATAGGTGTCGCCCTGGGGTGCATGCAACACATAGTGCACGTCTTCCATCGCCGTGGCAATGCGCATCGCCCCCACGTGCGGCGGTCCTTCGTAAGTCCAGAGCGTGAGTTGCATGTTGTTTATCTCAGGCGGCCAGCCGCATACGGCGAACCAGCGGCCGGGTGAACAGTTCAGCCAAATCGCCGGCCTGGTCAAAGCCCTGAATTGGGGTAAAGACCAATTCAATGGCCCATTTGGTCGTCATCCCCTCAGACTCCAACGGATTCGCCAGGCCCAAGCCACAGACCACGATGTCCGGCTGCGCAGCTCGGCAACGGTCCAACTGATTTTCCACGTGCTGGCCTTCAGACAAGAAGGTGCCGGCGGGCAACAGGGCCAGTTCAGACGCCATGTGTTGGCGGTGGAGGTAGGGCGTTCCAACTTCTGTAAGGCGCATGCCCAACTCGCGCGACAGAAATCGCGCCAGCGGGATTTCGAGCTGGGAGTCAGGGAAGAAGAAGATGCTTTTGCCAGCCAGATGAACCTTGGCTCGGGCCAACGCAGCCTTGGCCCGCGCGGTTGGAGCCGACACCGCTGCTTCAAAACGCTCGGGCGGCACGGCAAAAGCGGTGGCTGCGGCCTGCAGCCAAGCGCTGGTCCCCTCGACGCCGAGAGGGAAAGGCGCTGACAGCAGGACAGCGCCCCGCGCCTGTAGCACGCGTGCCGTTTCGGCCAGAAAAGGCTGGGCCAGCAGCATGCGGGTTTGAGGTCCCACCGGAGCCTGGTCGGAGGCCCTTCGTGGTGGGAAAAACCGCACACGCTCAATGCCCATGCTGCTGAATAGGCGCATGAACTGGTCTTCAACCACATCGGCCAAGGTACCAACCACCAGCAGTTCCAGCGGTGCGTCGACTGCCTGGCTTGGCAGCCCGGGCACCATGGACGTGAGGCAGGCGTCCTCTCCTTGGGTGAAGGTGGTTTCAATGCCGCTACCCGAGTAATTGAGCACCCGGACCGCAGGCGAGTGCTCGGCAGACAGTCGTGAGGCCGCACGCGACAGATCCAGTTTGATCACCTCGGACGGGCAGGAGCCCACCAGAAAAAGCAATTTGATCTCGGGGCGACGCGCCAGCAGTTGGGTCACGACGCGGTCGAGTTCGACATTGGCGTCAGCTAGGCCGGCCAGGTCCCGTTCGTCAATGATGGCAGTGGCAAAACGGGGTTCTGCAAAAATCATGACGCCGGCGGCAGACTGAATCAAGTGGGCGCAGGTGCGCGATCCAACCACCAGGAAAAATGCATCCTGGATTTTGCGATGCAGCCAGATGATGCCTGTCAAACCGCAAAACACCTCATGCTGTCCGCGCTCACGCAGCACAGGCGCATCACTGCAACCACCTGCAGCAATGACGGGTACCGGGAAAGTCGTGGTGCTCATGCCGAGGCGAAAGTTGGTGCGCTGCCGGGTCGCGCCATTTGTCGCTGGCGGGTTTCCTGATCCAGGCGTGCCGCACGCAGTTTCAGGATGAACTGACCCGCATTGACCACATAGGTGGCGTAGGCCGCCAGCGCGAGGTACATCAACTCCGCGCCACTCAGGCGGCCGGTGTACATGGCCACCAGGTAGCTGGTGTGCAAGGCCAGCACCAGCATGCTGAACACGTCTTCCCAGAAGAATGACGGGGCAAAGAGGTAGCGGCCAAAGACCACTTTTTCCCAAATGCAGCCGGTGATCATGATGGTGTAGAGCGTCAGGGTCTTGGCAACTACCGAGTTGTTGGCGACTTGCAGACCTTCGCCGGTCAGGAGGTAACGGAGCACAAAGCCCAGACTTCCCAGGAAAATAATGAACTGAATCGGCGCCAGCAACCCCTGGACAAACGTCCAGTAAGTTTTGTCTCGGCGCACCCTTTCCTCAGGCGTGTACAGCGGTGCACGGGCTTTTCTGGCAGCAGCAACAGGGGCGGCAGCTGAAGGTCTTTTGTCTGACATAGGCCTCAATTTATCCGCCTTGGCCAGAAATGTCAACTTTTTGTTACGTCATATTTATTTGACACATCGTGGCATACTTGACTAAACTTCAAGGACACCAGAAATGCTTTGACTTAGATTAAATTGAAGCTTAAAAAGGTCTGGGATACGTTTTCAAAGTTGATTGACTGATCGAGTCAAATTGCGAGGATTGACGTATGCCAGGGGTAAATCCCTCACAATGAATGCTGGCCGGCATAGGCCCGGCGCCTGAATCGGGACAAAGGGTTCCCTCAAGTGGAGACAAAAATGAGTTCTTCAAATCGCATCTCTCTGGTCCGCGACACAGGATCGAGCGACGCTGGGCAGTCCGAGCACCGCCCTGGAACGAGCGGGCCGGATGCTGCGAGCACGGCACCCGGTCAAACCACTGCCCCTGACAGCGTGGTGGCAGTGCTGGCACAGGCCATTCAGCACGAAATCATTCCACGCTTGATGCTGGCACATCGCACGGACCGAAGATTTGCGTCGCAAAGGCAGCAGCGTAGAGACCCTTTACCTTGACCTGCTCGCGCCGGCGGCCCGACATCTGGGCGACATGTGGAACGAAGATTTGTGTGACTTCACCGACGTCACCATTGGGTTGGGGCAGTTGCACAAGATCTTGCATATTCTTCACGATGAGCACGACCGGCATCAATACCCCGTGCCGAATGGCCTGAGCGTGCTGTTGATGCCCGCGCCTGGCGAGCAACACACCCTGGGACTGACCATGGTCTCTGATTTTTTCCAGCGCGCGGGTTGGGAAGTGGCCGGGGGGCCTTACGCTTCCAGCGACGATCCGGTCATGCTGATCAAAAAGCGGGCGTACGATGCTGTCGGGTTCTCCCTGGCCACCTCGATGGGCTTAAACCGTCTCAAGGACTGCATCACCGCTGTGCGTGCTGCCGCTGCACCATCACCCGTGTGCATCATCGTGGGTGGGCCGTACTTCACAGCTCACCCGGATCAGGTTACGCATGTGGGTGCGGATCTCCTTGTCCAAGACGCAAGCTCGGCGCCCGAATTGGCGCAGTTGCATATCGGGACAGGCTATGGGAACCAAAAAGCCCGCGTCTTCAACCATTGACTGAGACTACATGAACCAAACTCTTCAGACAGCACGGGCGCCTATTCCCGGACGTTTTGAAAATGCGCAACGTATTTTTGCCCACATGGATGCCGACATCGTGTCCACCTTGGTCACCGCAGCGGCTGATGTTGTGCTGGTCATGGATGAGTCGGGGGTGATCCAAGACGCTGCCTTTGGCAGCCAGGAATTGCTCAACTACGGGTGCTTGGATTGGCTGGGTAAGCATTGGGGGCAAACGGTCACTGAAGAAAGCATCCCCAAGGTCACTGCTATGTTGAAGGACATGGGCGGCGACAGCAGTGGGCGCTGGCGGCACGTGAACCAGTCAACGCAAAGCGGCACTGAGTTACCCCTGTCGTACTCCCTGATCCAGATTCCCTCGAGCGACGCCAATGGCCGACCGAGTGCGCTGGCTTTCGGGCGTGACCTCAGGCCGCAAGCGGCCTTGCAGCAAAAGTTGCTCAATGCCCAACGCTCCGTGGAGCGTGATTACTGGCAGCTCAAGCATGTCGAAACCCGTTATCGACTGTTGTTTCAGGTGTCGTCGGAAGCCATGCTGATTTTGGATGCTGACAGTGAGAAACTCGAAGACAGCAACCCGGCGGCGATGGCTTTGCTGGGTGAGGCCTTGTCCAGAACCGGTTGGACCTTGGCCCAGAGCATGGACAAAAGCAGCTTTGCGGGTCTAAGCCAGGTGTTCGCCGGCCTGCGTGCCAGTGGCCAGGCCCAGCCGGTCGGCATTCGACTCTCCCAGGACGGCTCCGAAGTCACCGCCTCAGTCTCTCTGTTCCGGCAAGAGCACTCGTCCCATTTCCTGGTTCGCCTGATCCCTGTGCGGGCAACGGCCGACAGGTCGACCGGCGACCAGGCCCGGCAAATGCTGGCAGACGTCATGGAAAGCGCCCCCGATGCGCTGGTCGTCACGGATCTCGGTGGCCGTGTGCTGTCGGCCAACCGGGCATTTTTGCAATTGGCTCAGGTCAGTAACGAGGCCCTGGTGCTGGGTGAATCGCTGGAACGCTGGCTTGGCCGGGCCGGTGTGGACATGAGCGTCCTGATTTCCAATTTACGCCAGCGCGACGTGGTTCGCTTGTTTGCCACCCGCATGCGAGGCGCTTACGGGTCCACCACCGAGGTAGAGATTTCCGCCGTAGCGGTCACCAGTGGTGCACAGCGTTGCCTGGGCTTCACCATCCGCGATATCGGCCTGCGCATGGGCAAAGAGACGAAACCCAGCCGTGAGATACCCCGTTCGACCAGCCAAATGACCGAGTTGGTAGGCCGCGTGCCGCTGAAAGACATCGTGCGTGACACCACCGACCTGATCGAACAACTGTGCATTGAGGCAGCCCTGGAGTTGACAGGGGACAACCGCGCATCCGCCGCTGAAATGCTTGGGCTGTCGCGTCAAAGCCTGTATGTGAAGCTGCGCCGCTTTGGCATGGGTGATTCGGGCTCCGACACGGACGCCTGAGGCCACTTTGGCTGGCCTTTGTTTCCCTTTAGACTAGGGGAAACCATAGGGAGTGTAAATTTCACTTGACACTTCAATGTGTCAAGTGCAAAACTTGGGGCATGGCATTGCCCCAACTGTCCGCCGTTACCGAGCTATTCAAGCCAATCACCTGGTTCCCACCCATGTGGGCCTTTGCGTGCGGCATCGTGGCTTCGGGTCTACCGATGGAGAACAGGTGGCTGCTGGCAGTGGTCGGCATCGCCTTGGCAGGGCCCTTTGTCTGCGCCACCAGCCAGGCGGTTAACGACTGGTTCGACCGCCACGTTGACGCCATCAATGAGCCGGCCATCAATGAGCCGCAACGCCCAATTCCTTCAGGCCGCATGCCAGGGCGCTGGGGCCTGTACATTGCCGTGCTGTGGACGGTGGTGTCCCTTGGCGTGGCCAGTTTTTTAGGGGCATGGGGGTTTGCGGCCTGTGTCGTAGGCCTGCTGCTGGCCTGGGCCTACAGCGCGCCGCCCTTGCGGCTCAAGCAAAACGGCTGGTGGGGCAATGCAGCCTGTGGCATCAGTTACGAAGGCATTGCCTGGACCACTGGGGCGGCCGTGATGGCCGGCGGCCAGATGCCTGACCCGCGCTCGCTCTGGCTGGCCTTGCTGTACAGCGCAGGCACGCACGGCATCATGACGCTCAACGATTTCAAGGCCGTCCAAGGTGACCGGGAGATGGGCGTGCGCTCTCTGCCTGTGCAACTTGGCGTGCAGTCGGCGGCAGGTGTGGCCTGCTGGTTCATGGGCTTATCGCAAGTGGTGGTGATCGTCCTGCTATTTGCCTGGGGGCAGCCGGGGCATGCACTGGCCATCGCCCTGTTGCTGGGCCTACAGCTGCTGATGATGGACTTTTTTTTAACCCGCGTGACACAGCGCGCGCTGTGGTACAGCGGCTTTGGCGTGCCATTTTTTGTGGCCGGCATGATGGTCAGCGCTTTTGCGCTGCGCGGCCTGATCGTGGCCGGTCAATGATCCCCTAACAACTTTTTCCCAAAACCTTACCCTTAACGAGGTGATGTCATGAATTCAACAGAAACATTCGACGTGGTGGTGGTGGGCGGCGGCCCGGCCGGCGCCACGGCTGCCCACACGCTGGCAAAGCGCGGCTATTCAGTGCTGCTGCTCGACCGGGCCGGACGCGTGAAGCCCTGCGGCGGCGCCATCCCGCCCCGGTTGATCAAAGACTACGAGATCCCAGACCACCTGCTGGTGGCCAAGGCCAGGTCTGCGCGCATGATCGCGCCCAGCAACCACACCGTGGACATCCCCATTGACAACGGTTTTGTCGGCATGGTGGACCGCGCCGAATTTGACGAGTGGCTGCGCGAGCGCGCCGCCAGCGCCGGCGCCGTGCGTCGCATCGGCACCTTTGACAAGCTGACGCGCGATGCCGACGGCATCAGCGTGGTGCACTACCAAGCGCGCGAACGACAGCAGCGGGCCGAGGGACAACCAGCAAGCGTCCGAGCACGAACCATCATCGGCGCGGACGGGGCCAAGTCACAGGTGGCGCGACAGGCTGAGGTCGATGGCGCGGCTGACACCCAGTACGTGTTCGCCTACCATGAGATCGTCAAGGCCCCGGCGATCAAGCCCGCCGGTTATGACGCGACCCGATGCGATGTGTATTACCAAGGCCAGCTATCGCCCGATTTTTACGGCTGGGTGTTCCCCCATGGCGAGACACTGAGCATCGGTACCGGCAGCGCTGACAAGGGCTTTTCACTGCGCAATGCCGTAGGCAATTTGCGCGAAGCCTCTGGCCTGGGACAAGCCGAGGTGCTGCGCCGCGAGGGTGCGCCGCTGCCGATGAAACCACTCAAACGCTGGGACAACGGCCGCGACGTTGTGTTGGCCGGGGACGCGGCCGGCGTGGTAGCCCCCGCCTCCGGCGAAGGCATTTACTACGCCATGTACGGTGGCGAGCTGGCCGCGCATGCCGTAGAGACGCTGCTGAAAACGGGTGAGGTGAAAAGCCTGCGCCTGGCCCGTAAGCAGTTCATGAAGGCGCACCGCACCGTCTTTACCGTGCTGGGCATCATGCAGTGGTTCTGGTACAGCAGCGAAAAGCGGCGCGAACGTTTCGTCAAAATCTGCGAAGACCGCGACGTGCAGCAACTCACCTTCGAGTCGTACATGAACAAGCAGCTGGTGCGCAAGAAGCCCATGGCCCACGTGCGCATCTTCCTCAAAGATATGGGGCACTTGCTCGGTCTGGCCAAGGTGTGAACCTCGAACAGATCTACCAAACCCCGCTGGTGGTGGATATTGCCATCGCCTTCATCACCCTGGAAACCCTGGCTTTAGGGTTACTTCACCGGCTGACTGGTCGTGGCTTGGCATTGCGTGAGTACGGGCTTACCGTGCTATCGGGCTTGTCTTTGATGCTGGCACTGCGCTGTGCACTCACGCCCGGCTTTTGGCCAGGCATGGCACTGTTTTTGGTGACTGCCGGACTGGCGCATGGGGCTGATTTACGTGTGCGCTGGCGCGATGGGCAAAGACCAGCGTAACGGGCTGGTCAAAGCAAACTCATTCCACAGTGACACTCTTCGCCAGGTTCCTCGGTTTGTCCACGTCCGTGCCGCGCACACAGGCGGTGTGATAGGCCAGCAGCTGCAAGGGCACCACGTGCAGCAGGGGTGACAGCTCGCCGTAGTGCTCGGGCATGCGGATCACGTGCAGGCCCTCGCTGCTTTCCAGCCGGGTGTCGGCATCAGCCAGCACATAGAGCACGCCGCCACGGGCGCGCACCTCGTGCATATTGCTTTTCAGTTTTTCCAGCAGCGCGTCATTCGGCGCCACCGTCACCACCGGCATG
>RFWA01000106.1 GCA_009922295.1 Betaproteobacteria bacterium | reverse complement strand
GGTGGCGGTGCGGCCCAGGATGTCCTTGGCCTTGGCCGTGTCCTGGACACCCGGCAGCTGCACAACGATGCGGTCCAGGCCCTGCTGCTGGATCACCGGCTCGGCCACGCCCAACTCGTTGATACGGTTGTGCAGTGTGGTGATATTTTGTTTGAGCGACTGGTCTTGCACTCGCCGCGCTGCCTCGGGCTTGATGGTCGCTGTCAGCTTGAACTCGGTGCCGTCGGGCCCGTCTGTAGCCTGCAGGTCAGGGAACTGATCTTGCAGCACGGCGCGAGCCGCCGCCAGCGCCGCCATATCCTTGAATCGGACCTCAATGGTCTGGCCATTGCGGCTGATGCCGCTGTGGCGAACGCTTTTTTCACGCAGGCCGGTGCGGATATCGCCCGTCAGTGACTCGGCCTTTTTGGTCAAAGCCGCCTGCATGTCCACCTGCAGCATGAAGTGCACACCACCCCGCAAATCCAGGCCCAGGTACATCGGCACCGCGCGCATGGCGCTTAGCCATGCTGGTGAGCGCGACAGCAAATTGAGCGCGACCACATAGCCGGCGTTGGCGGGCTCTGGCACCAGTGCCTTCTGGATGGCGTCCTTGGCCCGGAGTTGCGTGTCTGTGGTGTCAAAACGCGCTTTGATCGAGTTGCCGTCCAGTGTCACCACCTGGGCCACCAGGCCGCCGGCCTTGAGTGCCGCCTCGACCCGGGCCAGCGTGCTGCCGTCAATCTTGACCGACGGCTTGGCCGCCGACACCTGCACCGCAGGCGATTCACCAAAGAAATTGGGGAGCGTATACAAGCCCCCCACCAATAGCGCGATCATGATGACCACGTATTTCCAGACCGGATAACGGTTCATGATCGCGCCTCTGCGGTAACGGGTTTACTTGATGCTGCCCTTGGGCAGCACCTGCACCACCGCGCTACGCTGGATCTGAATCTCGACTCCACTGGCAACCTCAAGGCCCAGATGGCTGTCGCCCATGCGGCTGACCTTGCCCAACAGACCACCGGCGGTGGCGACTTCGTCGCCCTTGGCCAGCGCATCGATCATGGCCTTGTGCTCTTTCTGCTTCTTCATCTGCGGCCGAATCATCACGAAATAGAGCACGACAAACATCAACACCAGAGGCAGCATGCTCATGAGCGAGGACTGCATGTCACCGCCGCCGGCAGCGGCAGCGGGTGCGGTTTGGGCGAACGCGGAAGAAATAAACACAGGCAACTCCACAGGGTTTGACAGAAAAGACCCGACACAGCGCAGGGGCTGCGTGGGCGTGCGGCCACCGGACAGGTGACGCCGCGTTGATAACGGCGCATTGTATGACGGGGAGGCTTGTCGGCCGGGGCCCTCAGGCCGCCTGCTGCGCCAGCGGCGGGTTGCGAAACTGCGCCAGCAGACCGTCCCAGGCCAGACGCGCCGCACGCAGGTTGCGCGCCTTGACGTGGCCAAAACCCTTGATCTGCTCGGGTACGCGGGCAATGTCCAGCGCCAGCCTGTAGCGCTGCGCCCGCCACGCTGGCGTACCACCGGCACCCAGCCCTGCCAGCAGTTCGTCGATGCTGGCCAGGTAGTCGCTGATCAAAGCGCGCTCATGACGCCGCTCTTCTGTCCGGCCAAACAGGTCGAACATGCCGCCACGCAAACCCTTGAGACGCGCCAGCAGACGAAAAGCGACCAACATGCCAGGACCGAAACTGCGCTTTTGCAGTTCGCCCTTCTCATTCTTTCTAGCCAGCAGAGGGGGTGCCAGGTAGTAGTTGAGTTTGTAGTCACCTTCAAACATATCGGCAATGCGGGTCTGAAACGTGGCGTCGGTGTGCAGCCGGGCCACCTCGTACTCATCCTTGTAGGCCATGACTTTGAACAGGTATCGCGCCACGGCCTCGGTCAGCGCCAGGCGGGCCTCGCCCTCGGTCTGGTCCACGCGCCGCACCCGCTCCACCACGGCCTGATAACGCGCGGCGTAGGCGGCGTCTTGGTAGTCGGTCAGAAAAGCCACCCGGCGGGTGATCAGCTCGTCAAGCGGGCTGCGTTTGATCAGCGTCACCACCTGACCCGGGTTAAGCAGTCGCTCAAACGCCTGCGGGTCATGGGCCGCGCGCCGGCCCCACTCAAAAGCCGCTTTATTGCTATCCACCGCCACGGCATTGAGCTCGATGGCGCGCAACAAGGCGGCCTGCGTCAGCGGAATCCAGCCCTTTTGCCACGCAAAACCCAGCATCATCGGGTTGGTGTAAATGCTGTCGCCCAGCAGCGTGGTAGCGGCCAGGTCGGCGCTGAAGGCCCCCAATGCCGCGGTACCCACCGCCTGAGCGACTTGACCAACGCAGGCCTCAGACGGGTTTTGCCAGTTGCCATTTTTGACGAAGGCCGCCGTGGGTGTGGCATGGGCATTGAGCGCAACCCGGGTCCGGCCCTCGCGCATGCGCAGCATGGTTTCCTTGGCCACCGTCACAATCGGGTCGCAACCGATCACCAGATCAGCCGCCGCCAGGCTGACACGGGTGGTGCGAATGTCGCTCTGGCTGGCACCGATCAGCACATGGCTCCAGGTGGCGCCGCCCTTTTGCGCCAAGCCACCCGCGTCCTGGGTCACGATGCCGCGTCCGTCCAGGTGCGCGGCCACACCCAGAAGCTGACCGATGGTGATCACCCCGGTGCCGCCGACGCCAGCGACCACAATACCCCATACCGGCTCAGCCATGCCGCCGAGCATCGGCAACATCGGCTCGGGCAGCGCGCCCAGTGCAAACGGTGACGGGCCCACGCCTTTGCTCTTCTTTTTAAGTTGGCCACCCTCAACCGTGACGAAGCTGGGGCAAAAGCCCTTGGTGCAGGAGTAATCCTTGTTGCAACTGCTCTGGTTGATCTGGCGTTTGCGGCCAAACTCGGTTTCCAGCGGCTCTACGCTCAGGCAGTTGGACTGCACGCCGCAGTCACCACAACCCTCGCACACCAGTTCGTTGATCACCACGCGCTTTGCCGGGTCCACCAGCGAGCCGCGCTTGCGCCGGCGGCGCTTTTCCGTGGCGCAGGTCTGGTCGTAAATGATGACGGTGGTGCCCTTGAGGGTGCGGAACTCGCGCTGAACCGCATCCAGCAGATCGCGGTGCGCCACCGCCACGCCCTCAGGCAGGCCGGTGACGCCGGTGTATTTGTCTGGCTCGTCGGTGACGATGGTGATGCGCGCGGCACCTTCTGCGCGCATGCTTTGGGCGATCTGCAGCACCGAGTGGCCTTCGGCCCGCTCGCCAATCCGTTGCCCGCCGGTCATGGCCACGGCATCGTTGTACAAGATTTTGTAGGTGACGTTGACGCCGGCGGCAATGCTCTGGCGTACCGCCAGCAGGCCGCTGTGAAAGTAGGTGCCGTCACCGATGTTGGCGAACATGTGCTGGTCATGGCTGAAGGGCTGCTGCCCCACCCACGGCACGCCCTCGCCGCCCATCTGGGTGAAGCCGACGGTAGCGCGGTCCATCCAGATCGACATGAAATGGCAGCCAATGCCGGCCATGGCGCGGGAGCCCTCGGGCACCTTGGTGCTGGTGTTGTGCGGGCAGCCCGAGCAAAACCAGGGCTGGCGCTCGGGCAAAGCCTGCACCAGTTGCAGGGAACGCTCCTTGGCATCCAGGATCGCCAACCGGGCATCCATGCGCGCCGCAGTGTCGGCATCAATGCCCAATTTCTTCAGACGTTGGGCAATGGCGCGTGCAATCAGGGTAGGCGACAGGTCAGCATTGGCGCGCAACAGGGTGTTGGCTGTCGGGTTGGCATTGGACCACTCACCGCCACTGAAGTCGCCTTCAGACTCAATGAACTTGCCCAGCACATGGGGTCGCACGTCGGCACGCCAGTTGTACAACTCTTCTTTAAGCTGATACTCGATGACCTGGCGTTTTTCCTCAACCACCAGGATTTCCTGCAGTCCAGTGGCAAATTCGCGGGTCAGCTGCGCCTCCAGCGGCCAGACCACAGCCACCTTGTGCAGCCGGATGCCCAGGCGCTGGCAGGTGGCATCGTCCAGGCCCAGATCGAGCAGCGCCTGGCGCGTGTCGTTGAAGGCCTTGCCGCTGGCGATCAGCCCGAACCGGTCGTTCGGGCCTTCAATCACATTGTGGTTGAGGCGGTTGGCGCGGATATAGGCCAAGGCGGCGTACCACTTATAGTGGAACAAGCGGGCCTCCTGCTCCAAGGCGTGATCAGGCCAGCGGATATGCAAGCCGCCGGCGGGCATCTCGAAGTCGGTCGGGATTCGAAGCTGGACCCGGTCCGGGTCGATCATCACCGTGGCGCTGGACTCAACGATTTCCTGGATGGTCTTCATGCCCGCCCAGACACCAGAGAAACGGCTCATGGCAAAGGCATGCAGCCCAAGGTCCAAAATCTCCTGCACGCTGGCCGGGAAAAACACCGGCGTGCCACAGGCCTTGAAGATGTGGTCGCTCTGGTGCGCAGCCGTGGAGCTTTTGGAAATGTGGTCGTCACCCGCCACCGCAATCAC
This sequence comes from Betaproteobacteria bacterium, assembly GCA_009922295.1. Taxonomy (GTDB): domain Bacteria; phylum Pseudomonadota; class Gammaproteobacteria; order Burkholderiales; family Burkholderiaceae_C; genus Rhodoferax. The sequence goes on along the minus strand of RFWA01000106.1, from coordinate 3,256 downwards.
ACCGCCCCAGGGCGTGGTGCCGGCCATGTTGGCGTGCTTGAACACGTCGCCGCACCGGTCCACGCCAGGCCCCTTGCCGTACCAGATGCCAAAAACGCCGTCGTATTTGTTGCTGCCCTCCGGGGCAAAACCGAGCTGCTGTGTGCCCCACAGCGCGGTCGCAGCGAGCTCTTCATTGACGCCGGGCTGAAACACAATGTGATGCGCCTTTAAATGCGGCTGCGCCTTGACCAGCGCCTGGTCATACCCGCCCAGCGGCGAGCCACGGTAGCCACTGATGAAGCCGGCCGTATTCTTGCCCACACGCTGGTCGCGCAGGCGCTGCAGCATGGGCAGCTTGACCAGCGCCTGCACGCCGCTCATGAAAGCCGGACCGTGATCAAGCGCATATTTGTCATCCAGCGTGACCGATTCCAGGGCCTGGCGGATGTGGGGGGGCAGCGGGGCATTCATGGCGGTTGATTCTCCATTCTTGTGTCGGCAAGTGTAGGTCGGTAGGCCAGATATGTCTTTGCGTTCTTTGCCTTGATATTCACTCTTGACGCAAGAATCTTTCTAAAATCGGGCCTTCATGGAAACACTTGACAAATTTGATCTCGCCATCCTTGATGAGCTGCAAGCCCAAGGCCGGCTCACCAACGCCGAGTTGGCGCAGCGGGTAGGCCTGAGCGCGGCACCTTGTTGGCGTCGCGTCAAAAGCCTGGAGGAGTCTGGCTTTATCACGGGCTATCGGGCCGAGATCAACCGGCAAAAAATCGGGCTCGGAGTATTGGCCTTCGTACGACTGGACGCCGATCGCAACAGCGGTGATGTGCTGCACACGCTGGAAGAAGCCATCCGCACCATCCCGGAAGTGGTGAGCTGCCACTACATCAGCGGCACCGGCACCTTCGAGCTGCAGGTGGTCAGCCGTGATCTGCACTCTTTCAGCCAGTTTGCGCGCGAGGTACTGATCAACCTGCCCAATGTGAAAGACCTGCACACCAGCTTTTCTCTTGGCGAGGTCAAGGCCAGCGGTGCGCTGCCCCTGGCCCATTTGCGTGGCGGTCCGGCGCGCTAACGCCTAGTAGGCGCTATTTGGGCCACAGCACCCACAGATGCAATGGTTGCTTCAGGCGGCCAGCCAGTTCTTCGGCGGCCTTACCCCAGCCGACGAAATAGTCGGCGCGCACGGCGCCAATGATGGCGCTGCCGGCGTCCTGGGCCAGCACCAACTTTCTCAATTGTGCGCTGGCGCCGCTGGACACCAGCCAGACTGGTGTGCCGAAGGGGATGCTGAGCGGGTCTACAGCGATCGAGCGCCCTGGCGTCAGGGCCACGCCCTGTGCGCCACGCGGGCCCCAGACTGCATCGAGGTCAGTCAGGGGTTCTTCGCGAAAAAACACCGTGCGCGGGTTGCTCCAGAGCATCTCGTTCACGCGGTCGGGATTTTGTGCCACCCAGCTCTTGATCGACGGCCACGACGCATCGCGAAGCGCCCCCTGGTCAAGCAGCCAACGCCCCACGCTTTTATAGGGTTGCTCGTTGGAGCCAGCGTAGGCCAGACGGGCCTGGCGCACGCTGCCATCCGGCTGGGTGATGCGGACGCGGCCCGAGCCCTGAATCTGCAGAACCAGGGCGTCCACAGGGTTCGCCAGGTAGGCGATCTCTCGGCCCGCGAGCAACGCACGGACCGTGGGCGAGCGGTCGATCTCTTCGCGGGTGTACCAGGGACGACGCTGCGCCAGCGTGAACGGCGGTTGGTAGAGCGGCACCACGAACTGGCTGTCGGGCAGGCGAGATGCCTGGAGCTCGGGTTCAAAATAGGCGGTTAGCAAGCCCTCGGCACCGCCGGTCCGAGCTTCAACCCGGTAGGGCTGCAAGCGCGCCATCAGCCAGGCACGTTGGGCCGGTCCGTCGGCGATGCTGAGGCGTCGTACTTCACTACATAGCGGCGCAAATACCGGTCCCGGCCGTTCGCAGCTTTTTAGCCAGGCGTTCCAGGCCTCGTGCAGCGCGTCGGCCTCAAAGCCAGGCAAGTCGGCCCAGCGCACGGCGACCCAACGGGTCTTGGCTTGCAGCATGGGCGCGGGCAGTGGCGCCGTGTCGTCGGCCGGCGGCTCGGTCATGGGCAGCGTCGCGGCAGTGACCGTCCCTACAATCAGGAGCCATGCCACAAAATAAGCGAGCTTTCTCATGACGCTGCTGCTGCTGGAAGCCCTGGGCGCCCTGCTGCTGCTGATGCTGATCGTCTGGTGGACCATGTTTTCGGGGCGGGAGCGCGGCGAACTGCCACAGCAGCCCGACAAGGACGCCCCCCCAGTGCACAGCCCACCCACCGACAAGCAAGATTAAGGCGCATAATTCAGCAGGTAGGCCAGCGCCACGCGCAGCCTGGCGTCGTCAGCTACCTCGAACACTTGGTCATCCATTGCACTGTGCATCCGCACATGTTATGCGATTGCCGAAGCCGGCAGGGCACCCAGCACCCCGGCCCAAGATCCAGTCACAACACCCGATCACCCAACGCCGGCAACTGCGTCCGGCATGCACTCAGACGGTCAAAGTCGAGCTCAGCACAGACCACGCCGGCGCCCTCAGCCCGCTCGGCCAATAGCCCGCCCCAGGGATCAACCAAAAGGCTGTGGCCCCAGGTGCGTCGCCCATTCTCATGCACACCACCCTGCGCCGCAGCCGCCACGAACGCCAAATTTTCAATGGCCCGCGACCGCAACAGAATGTCCCAGTGCGCCTGCCCGGTGCCATAGGTGAAGGCACTGGGCACCAACAGCAGGTGGGCACCTTGGTCGGCATAGAGGCGGTAGAGCTCAGGAAAACGCAGGTCATAGCAGATGCTCAAACCCACCCGCCAGAGATGGCCGTCGCGCGATGGCAGCTCAAAGCTGACTGGCTCGGCGCCGGCGCGCAGCACGGCAGATTCGTCATAACGCTCGCGGCCGTTGTCAAAACGAAAAAGATGAATCTTGTCATAACGGCAAACCCGCTCGCCGCTTGGGGCATACACCAACGTGCTGTTGAAGACCCGGTCCGCAAGGGTCACCATTTGATCCGTTGCGGGCAGTGACAGAGGGAGGGTGCCGCCCACGATCCACAGCCCCAACTCACGCGCGCTGGCGGCCAAAAACTGCTGGATCGGCCCCTGGCCCAAGGGCTCCTGGGCAGCCAGTTTGTCGGTGTCTTTGCGCCCCAACAGACAAAAGTATTCGGGCAGGACGGCGAGTTCTGCGCCCTCGGCGGCGGCAGTGCGCAGGAGCCC
>RFWA01000105.1 GCA_009922295.1 Betaproteobacteria bacterium | reverse complement strand
CCAAAACCAGTTCAAGCACCGGGCTGCTGTAGGCATAGCTGGTACCTAACTCGCCCGCCAGCATGCCGCTGACCCACTGCCAGTAGCGCTGCATCGGCGGCAGGTCCAGCCCCAGCTTGACGGCCAGCGCCTGCACGGCTTCGGGCGCGGCATCCGGCCCCATCAGCATCTGGGCAGCATTGCCTGGAAGGATTTCAAGCACCAGAAAGATCACCACTGAGGCTCCGGCCAGGGTGGCCAGTAGTGGATGGTAAGCCATGGCCTTGATCATCACTGACGAGTGCATCAATTGTGATGTCTGCGAGCCCGAGTGCCCGAACGAGGCCATCTTTCTGGGGCCCGATATCTACGAGATCGACCCGCATAAATGCACCGAGTGTGTGGGTCATTTTGACGAGCCCCAATGCGTGCAGGTCTGCCCCGTGGCCTGCATTCCGATCAACCCACAGTTTGTGGAAGATCGGGAAACGCTCTGGCAAAAATACCGTCGATTGCAGGCCCGTACCGACAAGCCTGGCGCAAACTGAGCCAGCATCGTCCAGGTTGCCCGCTCAGGGCTTGCCGTCATCTTTGGCAGCTGCCGCTTTTTTTGGCTCTGGCTTTTTCTTCTTGACAGACTGATCAGACGGCACTTGCGCCTTGAAGTCGCCCTCTGCCCTGGCTTTCGATTTTTTGGCAGCCGTTTTTGGTGGCACGCTGTCTGCGGGCATAGGTGCGGCGGCCGATGCTGCCTTGGCCGGCTTTTTTGAGGCCGTCAGCGCTTGCTGCTCAGTTTTCTCTTTCTTCAACCGGGCTTGTTCCAGGGCATCGGCTGCCTTCGCGTTACGCTGGCTAGCCAGGTCCGACGCCTTTTTTTGCTCACTGGTTCTGGCATCTGAAGCGTCCACCAGCGTTCCGCCCGGACAGGGTTGCTGGCTGTAGGTGTTGCCGCACTTATAGACATTTTGGCCCCAAACCCCCGTCGTTATTAAGTTTGTAGCTATGAAAAAAATAGCAATTGGTGTTCGGATCTTCATTTGGCTCTCCCTGGGTTGTACTTGTTGTTACTGCTAATTTCAGGGCGGTAGCGGCTCGGGCCGGGCCGGTTTTGGCCTTGGCGGCTTGCTGGTGTGCACCAGCAAAGTCGCCTTGGCCATGTCATTTGCCCAGAGTGCCGGCCAGGCCGTCAAGGCCCGGGCGATGGCTTGGTCAATGGCTATGCGGTGGTCGAGTGACGGTTTTTTAAGCACCCAGTCCACCACTTCGGCGCGGTCCCCCGGATGCCCGACGCCCAGCCGCAGCCGCCAGTAGTCTCCGGTGCCAAGCTGTGCGTGGATGTCGCGCAGGCCGTTGTGGCCTGCATGGCTGCCACCAAATTTGAGCTTGGCCTCGCCCGGCACCACGTCGAGCTCGTCATGGGCGACCAGAGTATCAGCTGGGGCAATCTTGTAAAAGCGGGCAAGCGCCCCAACGGCGCGGCCGCTCAGGTTCATGAAGGCCTGCGGCTTGAGCAGCCACAGCGACCGGTCCCCAAACGTGGTGCGCGCCACCAGAGCCTGGTAGTTCTTGTCAAAGGCCCAGGAGGCTTTGAGCTGAAGCGCTAAAGCGTCAACAAACCAGAAGCCGGCGTTGTGCCGGGTCTGTTCATAAGCCGGGCCGGGGTTGCCCAAGCCCACCATCAAGCTGATCATGGTGTGATTATCAGATGAACGCGGCGTGCAGGTCTGCAAGTGTCAAGTTGATTACCCTGAGAAAACAACACAGCCCACGCAAGGTGGGCTGTGAGTCCTGGGCGCGGCCTTGAATGGCCGCGCTGTTGGGCGTACCGCGCGTGCTTACTTCTTGGCAGCGGTCTTGGCAGCGGGCGCTTTGGCAGCAGGTGCTGTCTTGGCTGCCGGTTTGGCTGCAGCCTTGGCAGCGGGCGCAGCAGCAGCGTCGGCAGCGGGCACCTCTGCGCCTGCCACAGCCACCACCGAAACCAGCACCGGGTTATTTTTGCCGCGCGTGACCGCGGTGACACCCTTGGGCATCGTCACATCGGCTAGATGCAAAGACGAACCTTTCTTCAGGCCACTCAGGTCAACCGCGATGAATTCGGGCAGGTCGGCGGGCAGGCAAATCACCTCTATTTCGGTGATCACGTGGTTGGCAATGCAGCCCTCGGTCTTGACCGCCGGTGAATTTTCGTCACCGCTGAAGTGCAGTGGCACCTTCATGTGCAATTTTGTGTTGGCATCCACGCGCTGGAAGTCAATGTGCAGAACCAGTTGCTTGAACGGGTGCATTTGCACGTCGCGCAGCAGAACCTGGTGGTTGCTGCCAGCGATGTCCATCTCCAACACCGATGAATGGAACGCTTCCTTTTTCAGGGCGTGCCACAGAGCGTTGTGATCGAGCTCGATCATTTTGGGTTCGGCGACCCCACCGTAGACGATACCGGGCGTGCGACCCGTGATGCGGAGACGGCGGCTCGCACCCGTACCCTGCTTGGCGCGCTCAAAAGCGACTAATTTCATAATTTACTCCTGGAGGAGTCCACCGCGACCAGTGCGACTCCGGTTAAAAAAAGCCCGTGGCACCTTAGCTGTGCCGCGAGCCCGCTTTGGTCTGGATCAGAAAAGATTTTCCTGGTCCGAGAACAAACTCATGACGGATTCACCCTTGGCAATCCGCTGGATGGTTTCCGCAAACAAGGGGGCAACGCTCAGTTGCCTGATCTTCCGACAGGCCGCAGCGGCTTCACTGAGGGGAATGGTGTTGGTCACCACCACCTCGTCCAAGACGTCACCACTGTTGATTCGCTCAATGGCTGGCCCGGAGAAAATCGGGTGCGTGCAATAGGCATAGACTTTTTTGGCGCCGCGCTCCTTGAGCACCTCGGCCGCCTTGACCAGGGTTCCTGCAGTGTCAATCATGTCGTCCATGATGACGCAGTTACGCCCTTCCACCTCGCCAATCACATGCATGACCTCGCTGACATTGGCCTTGGGACGGCGTTTGTCAATGATGGCAAGGTCACAGTGCAACTGTTTGGCCAAGGCGCGCGCACGCACCACGCCGCCGACGTCCGGGGAGACGACGATGAGGTCGTCGTAATTTTTCTGTCGAAGATCCCCCAGCAACACCGGCGAGGCGTAGATGTTGTCTACCGGGATATCAAAAAAGCCCTGGATTTGGTCTGCATGCAGGTCCATGGTCAGCACGCGCGCTACGCCGACGGCCTGCAACATGTTGGCGACCACCTTCGCTGTGATCGGCACCCGGCCTGATCGTGGCCGCCGGTCTTGCCGTGCATAGCCGAAATAAGGGATCACGGCGCTGATGCGTTCGGCCGAGGCGCGCTTGAGCGCGTCGACCATGATCAGCAACTCCATCAGGTTCTCGTTGGTCGGAGCGCAGGTCGACTGCACCACGAACACATCGCGTGCACGGAACACATCGCGTGCACGCACATTTTGGTTGATTTCGACCGAAACCTCACCATCGGAGAAGCGCCCGACCATGGCTGCACCGAGTGAAATGTTGAGGTGGTGCGCAATGTCGGCACCCATGCCCGGGTTGGCATTTCCAGTGAACACCATGAAATCAGGGGTGTGGCTTGCCTGCATGATTGGTTGGGACATCGGTTGACGATCAGTTGAGGTCATTTTGGCGCTGCAGGCGCATCACTCTAAATAGTCAGCCCCGACACCACCTTGGTCCAGGCTGTCATTTGGCAGGGGAGGAAGGATTCGAACCTTCGCATGCTGGAATCAAAATCCAGTGCCTTAACCAACTTGGCGACTCCCCTACACAGGTTGGTGGCTATTCGCCACCCACCGTCAATCTTTTACGCGGATGCCCAGCCTGCAAGCGGGTGGACTCCCAAATTGCTGCACACCCGCGTCTGTATCGATGCTGGCACACTCTCCACCTGTAAGGGTTGGTCAAGGTGTGCAAACACCGCGCTGCCCGAGCCGGTCATCCGGCCGCTGAGCCCGAGCGATACAAGCCAATCAAGGGCTTGCGTTACGCCTGGGCAAAGCCTCTGCGCAACCCTCTGCAAGTCATTTCGGCCAAAACCAAAGGGGCTCACAGAGAAGCCTGAAAGTATAGCAGTGTCGCTGTCTCTTTTGAGTGCTGGGTCCGAGAAAATCGCCTGGGTGGGCAGCCCGGCAGCGGGCTTTGCCACCAAAAAATTCCCTGGCGGCAGTGTGATCGGGGCCATGATGTCGCCTATGCCTTCGACCCAGGCATTGTGGCCGCCCAGGAAAAAAGGCACATCAGCCCCCAAGGCCAAGCCAATCGGCAACAGACGGGCCAGCGGCCAATTGAGTTGCCACAGCCGATTTAAGGCGAGCAGTGTGGTCGCTGCGTCCGATGAGCCGCCGCCCATGCCGGCCTCGGCCGGAATACGTTTCTCAATGCCAATGTGAGCCCCAAGGCTGCACCCGCTGGCAGCCTGCAGGGCGCGTGCGGCCCGCAGCACAAGGTCGTCTGCCGGAAGGGCGGCGCCCAGGTCCTCGCGGCTGATCAGCCCGTCGGATCGAAGCTCCACATGCAGCGTGTCGCACCAGTCGATCAGCATGAATACCGACTGCAGCAGGTGGTAGCCATCTGCACGCCGTCCCGTGATGTGTAAAAACAGGTTGAGTTTGGCGGGGGCGCTGAGGTCGTAGAGGCGCTGCATGGGTTTTGGTCGAGTCTTTGTGCCTTTATGGGTCCAGAACCACGCGCATTTCTGCCGTTGGCAATGGTGACTGGCGGCGCACGGTGATGCGGCCATTGGGGCGCTGTGACAAGTCGACTTGCCATCCGTCCGACACGGCGGTATCGCCGGCCAGCCAGGCAAACAAAGCAGTGATTGGCAGTTCGGCCCCCAAGGTCTGCCGCATCATCGCCCCGAGGGTGGCGAACTGGCGCACTTCCGAGTTGCTGCGCAGTGTGCCGCCCTCAGGTGTCCAGCTCAAGGCGGCAGCGGTGGTGCCCAGGGGTGTGAACAGGGTTAGCGCCCCAGCCGGGGCGCTGCCGCTGAGCTCAAAGGCGGCTGAAATAACCTGCACCGGTTCAGATTCGACCCGAAGGGCCAACCTGCCGCGCCATGGCGAAAGTTCTGTGCCATTCATGGCGCCAGGCCTTGTTGGCGCTGCACATGATGCTATAAATAAAGTAGCAGCCAGGATAAGCGCAGTCAACCTACTCGGTGGCCTCACAGCTTCACACGCAGGCGCTTGAGGGTGTCGCGCAAGGTGTCGTTGTCAGGGCTCAGGGTCAAACCTTCGCGCCAGACGGCCAGGGCCTGTTCGCGCCGTCCCATGGCCCACATCACCTCGCCCAGATGGGCCGCAATTTCGGCGTCTGGTCGGGCTTTGTAGGCGCCTTGCAGAATGCGTAAGGCCTCTTGAAGGTTGCCGCTTTTGAACTCGACCCAGCCCAGGCTGTCGGTAATAAAGGGGTCGTCCGGGGCGAACTCGAGGGCCTTTTTGATCAACTGCCGCGCTTCGGGCAGGCGCTGGTTACGTTCTGCCAGCGAGTAGCCCAGGGCGTTGTAAGCGTGCTGGTAGTCAGGTTTTCTGGCAATGACACTGCGCAGCAAGCGCTCCATGTCGTCGAACTTGCCGATTTTTTCAGCCATCATGGCCATGTCGTAGCTCAGGTCGGCGTCGCCAGGAAAGCGGTTCAGGCTGTCTGAAATCAGGTCGTAGGCAGCCTGGTACAGCTTGGCCTCGCGCAGCAACTGCACCTCAGCGTTGAGCTTGAGGCGTGCTTCAGCCACACTTTTTTCTGGCTGGCTGCGAATCAGCTGGCGTGCCTCGTCCACCCGGCCCTGGCGCGCCAGGATGCCGGCGCGACGTACTTGGGCATTGAGCAGTTCATCCGGGCTCTCAATGCGCGCCAACCAGGCTTCCGCCTGCGCCATATCCTTGCGTTTCTCTGCGATCTGAGCCAGCGAGAGGTAGGCTTGCGCCAGTCCCTGGTCGGCCGCGCGAGGCGCTGCGCCAGCAGGGCGTGGGGGTATCAGAGCCACGTAGCGCTTGAAACAGGTTTCGGCCAGCCCATATTGATTGTCGTCCAGTGCCAGGGCGCCACGCATGAGCCAGGCCTCGGCGAGCTCAGGCCGCTCGGTGGTGACCAGGTCGAGCTGGGTGGCGGCTTCCGCGTAGCGACGGCCATCAATCAATGTACGCGCGTAATCCAATCGGAATTCAGGCTGTGGCTTGCCGTCGAGGTATTTTTTCACCAGGGCTTCTGCCGCGGGCTGCCTGGCTGTCATGAGCGCCAGTGCGAGCAAGGCGGGGCCCTCCGCTTTGGCATCAAGCGCTTGTCCCTTGCGCGCGGCGTCCAGTGCGGCGCTGCCATCGCCGGCCTCCATCCGCAGACGACCAATGGTGGTCCAGGCGGCAACGCCGATGGCGGCTGTACTGAGGTACTCGGCCAGCGCTTGCTCTGCTGCCTGGGCGGCAGCTTTTTTGTCGCTGGCACGTGCAAAGTAGCGCGGAATGGCGGTGACTGCGAGCGCTCTGTCCTTAGCCTCGGCATTGGCAATTTCGCGCTTGAGCGGCTCTACGGTCTCGGCCAGCCGGTTCATGCCGATCAGGATTTGAAGCGTGTACCGGTTGGCCTCACGCGAGTTGGGCAGCGCCTGACGCCAGGCGCGTGCTGCCTGCAGCGCAGAGTCACCCGATCGGGCCTTGAGCGCGATCTCAACCGCGCGCTGGTACAGCCGTGGGTCGACGGTCTTGCGGGCGGCATCCAGTATGAGTGAGAACGCCGGACCCGACTCTTCACCGTTGGCATTGAGTTCACCCAGCAATAACTGGTAAAACAATGCGCCGTCAAGCGCCGAGCTTTGAGGTGACGAAGTGGCTGCCGCTGCCGGCACGCCAGGGGTCTGAGCTTTCGCGCCAAGCGCGGCCAGCAGCAGGGCCAATACTGTGAAACGTGGGGCAATACGCATCGGACCATAATAATCCATGCCAGCCCTGATTGTTTGTGATGCCTGAATTACCCGAAGTTGAAGTGACCCGCATGAGCTTTGCCGCCCGCATTGAGGGTGCCCGGGTGCTGGAGGCCCGTCTGGGCAAGCCCCTGCGCTGGCCTTTGGGCTACCCGGTGGGCGCCTTGGCGGGACGCACAGTGCGTGGTGTGCGCCGTCGCGGCAAGTACCTGCTGCTGGACCTGGACCAAGGCCTGCTCTTGCTGCACCTGGGCATGTCGGGCAGCCTGAATTTTGCCCCCGCACTGCCGCCGCCCGGTGTCCATGATCATTTTGAGCTGGTCACCACCCAGGGTACGCTGCGTCTGCACGACCCGCGCCGTTTTGGGGCTGTGGTCTACGCTCCTGCAGAAGACGACGAGGCGGCCCAAAAACTGCTGGGTCGGCTGGGCATGGAGCCGCTGACCGAAGGCCCCGGTGGCTTCGTTCTGGCTGCGTTCCAGGCTGGTCTCAAACGCCGGCAGACTGTCATCAAGCAGGTGCTGCTGGCGGGTGATCTGGTGGTTGGAGTGGGTAATATTTATGCCTCAGAGGCGCTGTTCCTGGCCGGCATCCGGCCCACCGTGCGCGCCGCCAAGCTGAGCCGGCCGCGTGCCGCACGGCTGCACACAGCCATTCGCGAGGTGCTGGCGCGTGCCGTCGCCAAGGGCGGCAGCACGCTGCGCGACTTTTCCAGCGCCAGCGGTGAAACGGGTTATTTTCAGCTTGAGGCCATGGTCTACGGGCGCGCGGGTCAGCCCTGCCGTGTCTGCGGCACGCCCATCAAGATGCTGCGACAGGGGCAGCGCGCCACTTTTTTCTGCCCGCAGTGCCAAAAGCCATGAGCGCCGATTTGGCCGGGCGCGTGGTCCAGTGGCAGAAGGCCCATGGCCGGCACGACCTGCCCTGGCAAAACACGCGTGACCC
>RFWA01000104.1 GCA_009922295.1 Betaproteobacteria bacterium | reverse complement strand
GCGCAGTCCGACGTGATCCTGGTCGGCGTCAGCCGCAGTGGAAAAACACCAACTTCACTGTACCTTGCCATGCAGTATGGCCTCAAGGCCTCCAATTACCCGCTGATACCGGAGGATTTTGAGCGCCGCCACCTGCCCAAAGCACTTCAGCCCCATTTGCCCAAGCTGTTCGGCCTGACCATTCAACCTGAACGCCTCAGCGAGATTCGCAACGAACGGCGTCCGAACTCACGTTATGCCGCTTTGGACAATTGCCGCATGGAGGTGAGCGAGGCAGAGGCCATGATGCGTCGCAGCGGCATCCGATGGCTGTCCACTACCACCAAGTCGATCGAAGAGATCGCCACCACCATCCTGCAGGAAATCCGGCCAGAACGGCTCAATTACTGATGGACACCTTACTGACATGACACTCACGCCCACTGCCACTCGCTTGCTCAACCTGGGCCACGCCCTGGACCACATGGCCCTGCTGATATTTGCAACCGCAGTCACCAGCATCGCGCCAGAATTTGGCTTTTCTCGCTGGGAAGACCTGATGCCCTACAGTGCCGGTGCCTTCTTGCTGTTTGGCCTGGGCTCCGTGCCGGCGGGCCGCTTGGGTGACCTTTGGGGCCGGCGCAACATGATGGTCGTATTTTTTTTCGCCATGAGCGCCACAGCCCTGCTGTGTGCCGCGGCACAAAGCGCCTGGCAAATGGCAGCTGCGCTCACCTTGCTGGGCGCGGCGTCATCCATTTACCACCCAGTGGGTATACCGATGCTGCTTCAGCATGCACGACGCCCTGGCGCGACGATCGGTCTGAATGGCCTCGTGGGTAACCTTGGTATTGCCCTGGCGGCAATTCTGACTGGGTTTATGGTCAAGTACGTTGGTTGGCGCATGGCCTTTGTGGCGCCAGCGCTGCTTTCTCTGGCCTGCGGTCTGCTGTTTCTGCGCTTCAGTTCGCGAGAGACCGAGTCCCCCGCAAAACGAACCAGCAAAGCCCGAATTGCCTTGCCGCCCCACCTGCTGGCGCGGCTTTTTGTGGTGATGACTTTTGCTGCGGTATCCAGCAGCCTGTTGTTCAACTTCACCACCAATGGCAATGGCCAACTGCTGCGGGAACGTTTTACAGGCTTGGTAGAAGACCCGGCGCAATTGGGAATGTTGTTGGCCTGTGTCTACGCGGTGGCTTCGCTGGCCCAGGTGGTGGTCGGCCAACTGATTGACCGTTTCGCCCTCAAACGCCTGTATTTGGGTGTGGTCTTGCTGCAAATTCCGATGTTCCTTTTGGCAGCCCATGCCCAGGGCTGGCTGCTCTTTGGGCTACAAATCGGCTTCATGGTGGCTATTTTTGGCGCAATCCCGTTCACCGACGCGATGATCGTGCGCTATGTCGATGACGCCATCCGATCGCGAGTCACCGGGATGCGGCTGGCAGTGTCTTTTGGCATCAGTTCTCTGGCGGTTTACGCCCTGGGCCCGGCTGTCAAAGCGGCGGGGTTTTCCAGCCTGCTGTTGGCCATGGCGGCCATCGCCTGCTGTACCGCAGTATTTGTATTGATGCTTCCCGGCGACCCGCAGGTGCCTGGGACTACCCCAGCTGCTTGACCGCGATATCTTGGATAAGGTGCGTCGCCTCGGACGTCCTGCTCTGCTGGTGAGCGGCGTGCTGACCTGCCATGCCATCGTAATTTCGGCTTTTCATATCGATCCGCCAACAAAAGCCCCAGAGCGCATCTTGGCCTTGCAGCTGCTGAGTCAGCCGACCGAGCCGCGCCAAATACCAGTACCTGTAAAGCTGCAACCACCAGCACTGCGCCCGGCGAAGGCAGTGCGGCCAAGCCTGCCCCCCTGCCCCCGGCAGAGCCTGCACCGTCACCCCCAATTGCGCCCTTGACTGCACCAGCGCCAGCACCCGCACAAGTTCAAGTACAAGTACCAACGCCAACGCCAACGCCAACGCCAGCACCAACAACAATAGGCGCACCCGCGACGCCTGCGCTCACGGTCGCTGTGGCCATTCAGACCGTTACAGCTGCGGCAGCCGCGCTTGTTACGCCATTGAGCCCGGTAGCAGCTGCCGTAGTAGCTCCAGTGGCGCCCGCAGCCAGCAAGCCCACGAGCATCGCGCCACCTGTTATTGCAATGGTCGCCGCAGCGCCAGTCACAGCACCAGTCATCGCAACCGTCTCTGCGCCAGTCGCCTCACCCGTTACTGCACCAGTCAGCTCACCAGGCACAGCAGCAGTCAGCGCACGAGCACCGGCACCGGCAATTCCAACCGCCATGCCGCGGTTGGAATTGCCCAGCGCCGATGCCGACTACCTGGACCAGGCCCAAAAAATTTACCCGAAAGTCAGCCGTCGCCTCGGGGAAAGTGGGCGAGTTCTACTCCACGTGCTGATTGGCGCAGACGGCGCCGCACACAAGGTTGAAATAAAGCAGTCCAGCGGCTTCGAGCGGCTCGATCAAGCTGCCATAAGGATTGCCCAACAGACGCGCTACCGACCCGGTAAAAAAGATGGCCAGCCAGAGGCGATGTGGTACGCCCTGCCGGTTCCCTTCGAGCTGAAATAAAACGGTGTGTATTTACAACACTGCGCCTAGCCTGCTTTAGAGCCCCAGAAAGGCGATAGCCGCCCGCGCGATCTGGGCATCTTCGCTCGACTTAACGCCACTCACGCCAACCGCACCGAGGCATTGCCCGTCTTTCATGATGGGCACACCACCCTCCAGTAGGCCTTTGATCTCCGGCGCACTCAGGAATGACGGGCGCCCGCCATTGACCATTTCCTCGTAAATACGTGATTCCCGTCTTCCCAAGGCGGCCGTGTGTGCCTTTGCCGGCGCGATGTGGGCAGAAATGACGGCGGCCCCGTCGAGACGCTGCAACCACAGCAGGTGGCCACCGTCGTCCACGATCGCGATAGTCACAGCCCAGTTGTTGCTCAAGGCTTCCTGTTCTGCAGCGGCAGCCATGCCTTTGAGGTCGGAGAATTCAAGTGTCGGTTTGTTTTTCACAGAAAAAAGCCTTTTTAAAATAGAGGCGCCAAGCATAAGTCCTGTTGGCGGCAAAGCGGCTGGATTCCACCTAGAATCTGCTTGCCCGCATAGTGCGGTTTTTAAGGAGTATGACCATGCTGAATAACGTTGAATCATTTGATCGCGGTTACGGTGAAGTGTCGACTGCGGCAGAGCGCAACAAGGTATTACGCAATACGTATTGGCTTCTGGCCTTGAGTCTGGTGCCAACGGTGCTGGGTGCTTGGCTTGGAGTGGCCATGGGTCTGGCCCAATCGCTGAGCGGGGGAGTCGGCCTAGTGGTGTTTTTGGCCGGGGCCTTCGGCTTCATCTACGCGATTGAAAAGACCAAAAACTCGGCTGCTGGCGTGCCGGTGCTGCTTGGCTTTACGTTTTTCATGGGCTTGATGCTGTCGCGCATGATTGCCATGGTCCTGGGCTTCAAGAATGGCTCGGAACTGATCATGACGGCCTTTGGTGGCACGGCGGGCGTGTTTTTTGTCATGGCCAGTCTGTCCAGCGTGATCAAGCGCGACCTGTCGGGCATGGGCAAGTGGCTGTTTGTTGGGGCGATGGCGCTGGTGGTAGGGGGGGTTATCAATGTGTTTGTTGGCTCTACCGCGGGCATGATGGCCATGTCGGTCGCAGCGATCGGCATTTTCAGCGCCTACATGCTGTATGACCTCAAGCGCATCGTTGACGGTGGCGAGACCAATTACATCAGCGCAACGCTGGCCCTCTACCTTGACATCATCAACGTGTTCCAAAGCCTGCTGGCCTTGCTGGGCATCTTCGGCGGCGAACGCGACTGAGCGGAGCTTGCTCTTAAAAAAGGCCCGTTTCCGGGTCTTTTTTTTGCTCAAATGGGCGGGTCCGCTCAATCTTCGGCGAGCTTTGCCGATAACCCCGTAAGTACCCTCGTCCATGATCTCGCGTCTTCTCATACCCGCTATTGCCCTGCTGCTCACCGCCTGCGACATCCCAGGTATGGGGCCTGACCCCCGTATTGCCCAGCGCGAAGCGGACGCCAAGGCCGTCGGTGGCGCCTGCCGGCATGGTTTGCGCAGCATCGAAGACTGCTACTCGCTGAACGAAGAAGCGTCCAAGGCCGCCGTGTTTGCAGGCTGGAAGGCCATGGACGAGTACATGCGCGAAAACAAGATTGAGGGCGTGCGTGCGAGTGTTCCGAAAGCCGAGCCGGCAGAAGAAATCCTCACTGAGGTGAAGCCTAAGACCGGTAAGGAGAAGGCTGCCGCCAAAGCTGCCAAGCCTTGATACCGCCGGGCTTCATCGCCCGGCGAACTCAGTCCTGACGATCGAAGACGGCCAGACTTTCAACGTGCGCAGTGTGCGGAAACATGTTCACCACGCCGGCCGCAGAACACCGATAACCCGCTTGGTGCACCAACAGACCGGCATCTCGCGCCAGCGTTGCCGGGTTGCAACTGACATACACAATGCGTTTGGGTGCCGTCCAGCCTGAATCTACCGGGGCTGCAACTCCGTCGCCCGTTCCGGCCTGGCCCTGACGCAGTTCCACCAGCGCCTTGACCAACGAAAAAGCGCCTTCGCGCGGAGGGTCGACCAGCCACTTGTCTGCAGCACGGTCTGCAGCAAGCAGTGCCGGTGTCATCTCAAACAAATCTCTTACTACAAAATTAGTAGCACATAAGCTATGACTGGCGGGGCCTGAAGCCTGATTTTCTATAAAATTTTGGCGGGAGCGGGCGATCAGCGCGTCACTGCCCTCCACACCCAGCACCTCGCGCGCTTGGGTGGCCAGCGGCAGAGTGAAGTTGCCCAGACCGCAAAACCAGTCAATCACCCGTTCGTGCCTTTGAACACCGAGCAAGCGCAGCGCCCGACTCACCAGCACCGCATTGATATAGGGGTTGACCTGGGTGAAGTCTGTCGGCTTGAAAGGCATGGTCAGCCCGAAGTCCGGCAGGGTGTACTGCAAAGGCGAGCCGCCGGGCGTCATCAATCTGGCGGTATCCGGACCTTTGGCCTGCAGCCACCACTGCACTTTGGCATGCTGATTAGCAAACTGGGCCAAGCGCTCCAGGTCATCGGCACTCAATGGCTCCAGGTGCCGTAACACCAGTGCGATCACCTGGTCGCCGCAGGCCAATTCAATCTGTGGGCAGGTTTCTCTCGCCTCAAGCGAGCCAATCAGTTCCCGCAAGGGCATCAACAAGCCGCTGACTTCAGGCGGCAAGACAGGGCAAACCTTCATGTCAGCCACGTAGCTGCTCTTGCGCTCATGAAACCCCACCAGTACCGTGCCTTTTTTCCTGACATAGCGCACTGACAGTCGAGCCCGATGGCGGTAGCCCCAGGCCGGCCCCTCGATCGGCCGAAGTACTGTCTCGGGCTTGACCTTGCCCAGATGCCATAGGTTGTCTTCCAGCACCCGTTGCTTGACGGCCACCTGGGCAGCGACATGCAAGTGCTGCATTTTGCAGCCACCGCAGGCGCCAGGATGCAGGCCAAAGTGGGGGCAACCGGGCGTGACCCGCTGTGCCGACTCTTGGTGAATCAGCGTGACCGTGCCCTGCTCCCAGTTATTTTTTTTGCGGTGCACTGCCGCATCCACCCGCTCAAATGGCAAGGCGCCTTCAATGAAGACCACCTTGCCGTCCGCCCGGTGCGCCACACCTTGAGCCTCCAAATCGAGCGATTCAACCCACAGCCCAGGCGGCGTGGCAGTCGGGAGCACTGTCGATTCGTCGTTCATACCTTACCTTGGCGGGAGGTACTTGCTCGGATCAACGGGCTTGCCCTGGCGACGCACCTCAAAATGGAGCTTGACGCGCTCGGCATCGCTGCTGCCCATCTCGGCAATTTTTTGACCCTTACGCACGGTCTGGTCTTCTTTGATCAAGAGTGTCTGGTTGTGGGCGTAAGCCGTGAGGTAGGTGTTGTTGTGCTTCAGGATGATCAGATTGCCGTAACCACGCAACCCGGCGCCGACATAGACCACCCTGCCATCTGCCGCTGCCAAGACCGGGTCGCCAGCGTTGCCGCCGATATCCAAGCCCTTGTTCTTGACCTCATCAAAGCCTGCCAAAACGGGTCCACTGGTCGGCCATATCCAGGCGATGTCATCGTCGGCAGAAACAGATGGTGCAGCAGCTACCGGCGCAGCCGGGGCACTGGCCGCTCCAGCCGCCTGCGGCGCTGGTTTATCCGCTGCCGGCGGCAAAGGCGCCAAGGCAGTGGTTGGCCCTGAGTACACACTGCCTTGGGTCACCGCCTTGGCCACAGCAGCCGCACCGGCGGGCGGCGCGACCCGGAGCACCTGACCCACCTCGATACGGTTCGGGTTGTCGAGGTTATTCCAGCGTGCAATATCTCTAGAAGACTGTCCGTGGTCGAGACCGATGCGGATCAGGGTATCGCCGGACCGGACCGTGTAGTAGCCGGGCTTGCCAGCGTTCTCGATGCCCGGGGGTGGTTTCGCCACAGGCGCCGGGGTGGCTTCGATGGCGACAGGCGCCAAGTTGACCGGCCCCGTACCTCGGTCCTCCACAGGCGCAGGGCTGAGCGCCCTGGTGCCGCAGCCGCCCAACAGCAAAACCAGCGCCAAGCCACTCACCACGGCCTTGAGCCTTGGGGTTTCTGCGTACATCTGACGTCCCTTCATCCTAGGCCCGATTTTAGAGGGACGAAGTTAACCGCTTCGAGGAACGTCTGCCGCAAACCTTGTGGCAGTTTGTCGACCACCAGCAGGGCCTGGGTGCCAGCCAATGAGGCGCCGGTACTGACGGGTGCCACCAGGCGCCCGCCGATTGCGAGTTGGTCCAGCCATGCCGGCGGCACGGCTTTGCCACCAGCGGCCGCAATGATGGCACCGTAGGGAGCGCCCGCGGCATAGCCCTCGCGACCGTCACCAAACAGCAGATGCAGGTTGGCCAGGCGCAAATGACGCAGGTTGTCACGCGCCTTGTCGTGCAAACCGCGCAGTCGCTCGATGCTGTAGACCTCGTCCGCGAGGCGGCTTAAGACCGCCGCTTGGTAGCCGCATCCGGTACCGATCTCGAGCACCCGCCCGATGTGACCAGTTCGGCCATCCAGCAATAAGTCCAGCATCCGCGCGACCACACCTGGCTTGGATATGGTCTGACCAAGCCCAATCGGCAGGCTGGTGTCCTCATAGGCTTGGTTGACCAGCGCACTGTCCACAAAGCGGTGACGCTCGACGGCGCCCATGGCCGACAGAACGCGCGGATCACGAATACCTTGCGCCTCGAGTTTGCGCACCATGCTCATGCGCACAGCGCTGGAATCCAGGCCCAACCCGCGAACGCCTGGTGGCATGTCCACAACGGCGTTCTGTCCAGGCAGGGGCTGCCCCGACGCTGCCGTGCGCTTCTGGCCTTTGGCTGGACCCGCCGGACGGTCGAGACGGGCCGGAAAACTGGGGCGTTCCTTCATCCGTGCGGGCGACCCGACAGTTTTGCAGCCGTCTGGGCCCAGTAGCCCAGGCGTTCGTGGTCGGTGAGATCCACCTTGAGCGGCGTCATCGCAATGTGGCCCTGCTGGGTGGCGTGAAAATCGGTGCCCTCGGAGTCGTCCATCGCAGCGCCGGCGGCACCAATCCAGTACATGGTCTCGCCACGCGGGCTGACTTGCGTGATGACCGGCTCTGCCGCATGGCGTCGCCCCAAGCGGCACAGCTTGACATGGCCGATGGCCTCATAGGGTAGATTAGGAATATTGACATTGAGCAGCCATGGACTCGTCCCAATCAGATCCTGCTGGGCCATCTGCATGACCAGATCACGCGCCTTGTGGGCAGCGGCCTGCAGTTGTACCCAGTCACGCTCCACCTGGGAAAACGCGATCGCCGGAATACCAAACAGGTAGCCTTCCATGGCAGCCCCGACGGTACCCGAATAGATGGTGTCATCGCCCATATTGGCGCCGTTGTTGATACCGGACACCACCAGGTCAGGCCGGTAGCCTAGCAACCCGGTCAGAGCCACATG
>RFWA01000103.1 GCA_009922295.1 Betaproteobacteria bacterium | reverse complement strand
CACCGGCATCCTCAGTTTGGGCCACGGGGTGTTTTTTGCGCTGGGCGGCTATGTGATGGGTATGTACCTGATGCGGCAGATCGGCCGCGATGGCAACTACAAAAGTGACCTGCCTGATTTCATGGTGTTTCTGGACTGGAAAGCTTTGCCCTGGCACTGGGCGCTGAGCGACAGTTTTGCCGCCACCTTGCTGCTGGTGGTGCTGGTGCCTGGCCTGGTGGCCTTTGTGTTTGGCTATTTTGCGTTCCGCTCGCGCATCAAGGGCGTGTATTTCTCCATCATCACCCAGGCCTTGACCTTCGCGGCCATGCTGCTGTTCTTTCGCAACGAGACCGGTTTTGGCGGCAACAACGGTTTTACTGATTTCAAACGGATCCTGAGCCTGCCGATTGCCACGCCCTCAATGCGGATGACGCTGTTTGTGCTGACCGGCGTCACGCTGCTGTCCTTCTTCTTGCTGGCGCGCTGGTTGGTCAATGCCAAGTTCGGCCGGGTGCTTCAGGCTATTCGCGATGCCGAGAGCAGGGTCATGTTCATCGGCTATTCACCGGTGGGCTACAAGCTGACGATATGGACCATTTCCGCCATGATGTGCGGTGTGGCCGGCGCTCTGTATGTGCCACAGGTCGGCATCATCAACCCAAGTGAAATGAGCCCGGCCAACTCCATCGAGATGGCCATCTGGGCGGCGGTTGGCGGTCGTGCCAGCTTGATTGGACCCATCGTGGGCGCCTTTATCGTCAACGGTGCCAAAAGCTGGCTCACCGTGGCCTACCCCGAGTTTTGGCTCTATGTGCTGGGGGCCCTTTTTATTGGCGTCACCCTGTTCCTGCCAAATGGTGCCGTCGGGCTGGCCCGACAGTGGCAGGGCCGCAAGCCATGACGCCGGATTTGATGGAGCAGGGCGCGCAGCGGGTGCGAGCCCGTCAGGCCGCCTTGGCCGGGCGGACTGGACAAACTGAGTCGGGTGGACGCGCAGCCGGCTTCTCACGCTTGAATAGCCCTGGCGAGGTGGATGTGACGCATGGCCGCATCCTGTACCTGGAGAACGTGACGGTCAGTTTTGATGGCTTTAAGGCCATTAACCAACTGTCCTTGGACATTGCGCCCGGCGAGTTGCGCTGCATCATCGGGCCGAACGGCGCAGGCAAGACCACCATGATGGACATCATCACGGGCAAGACCCGACCGGATTCGGGTACGGTGTTCTTTGGCAGCACCATTGATCTGTTGCGCTACACCGAGCCTCAAATTGCGCAGCTCGGTATTGGCCGTAAGTTCCAAAAGCCCACGGTGTTTGAGCAGCTCACCGTGTTTGAGAACCTGGAGTTGGCCCTGAAAACCCACAAGGGTGTGCGGGCCTCCATGTTTTTCCGGCTTGACTCTGCCCAGCGCGACCGCCTGTCTGAGGTGCTGCTCACCATCCATTTGAGCGCCGATGTGGCGCGGCTGGCAGGCACACTGAGCCACGGCCAAAAGCAGTGGTTGGAAATTGGCATGCTGCTGATGCAGGACCCCAAGCTTTTGTTGCTGGATGAACCTGTGGCCGGCATGACCGACGAGGAAACCGAGCGCACCGCTGAGTTGTTCTTGTCACTCAAGGGCAAACACTCCTTGCTGGTGGTGGAGCATGACATGGGTTTTATTAACACCATCTCTGACATCGTGACCGTGCTGTGCGACGGTTCCGTGTTGGCGCAGGGTACCTTGGCGCAGGTGCAAGCCGACGAGCGGGTGATTGAAGTTTATTTGGGGCGCTAGCGCAATCATGCTCACGGTCTCCAACATCAACCAGTACTACGGCGGCTCGCACATCCTGCGCGATGTCAGCTTGCAGGCCACGCGCGGCAAGGTCAGTGTGATTCTGGGCCGCAACGGGGTCGGTAAGACCACATTGCTTAAAAGCCTGATGGGGCTGGTGGCTATCAAAACCGGCAGCATCGAGTTTGACGGTCGTGCTATTGAGCGTGCCACGCCCTATGAACGGGCTCGAGCCGGCATTGGCTACGTGCCGCAGGGGCGCGAGATATTTTCTCGCCTGACGGTGGAAGACAATTTGCGTATGGGCTTGGCCAGCAAGCCGGCCGGCACGCCGATACCGCCAGAGCTGTTTGAGCTGTTTCCCGTGTTGAGGCAGATGCGGCAGCGCCGCGGTGGTGACCTGTCCGGCGGTCAGCAGCAGCAACTGGCGATTGCCAGGGCGCTTGCAGCCGGCCCCAAGCTGCTGATCCTGGATGAGCCGACCGAAGGCATCCAGCCCAGCATCATCAAGGACATTGGCCGAGTGATCCGGATGCTGGCCGACCGGGGTGACATGGCGATTGTGCTGGTGGAGCAGTACTACGACTTCGCCCAGGCGCTGGCAGATGACTATGTGGTGATGGAGCGCGGCTCGGTGCTGGCGCGTGGCCGCGGTGGCGACATGGAGCAAGATGCCGTGCGCCAATTGGTGTCGCTCTGAAGCTTGGCGTCGTGCCCCCTCTCGGGCTGGCTTGCCGGCGTCAGCGCTTGATGCCGCCCTAGCGCAACTGCAGGCTGCCCGCCTGCCGACGCTGCTCAACTTTCCGGGGTTGACCAGGCCGGGTACCGTACTTGGTGCGCAACGCTTCCACGGTGTCGAGGATGTGCAGCGCATCTGGCACCTTATCCTGGTAGCGTTGCAGAACCTGGTAAGCGGTCTCTATCAGCTTGCCGTTGAAGGTGCTGTTGCCCTCAATCATGAGCTGTTTGACTGCAGACGCTGGGTCTCCGCGCATGCCCAGCGACACCGCATCCTGTGCAATTTTGGTGATCTGGTTGCCGGCATCGCGGATCACCTCGGCAAAGGGCGGGTGGGCCAGCCCGGCCCCGACGAGCATCTCGGTCATTGGACGGGTAGTGCAAAAGCGCAAAGCCAGCTGCTCCACCATGTCACGACTTGCGGACTGGCCCGGATTGCGTTTCGCCATCTGGGCGCACAGGGTGACGAGGTTGGAGCAGGCCTCGAAATCAAAGTCTGGCTGCTTGGCGGCGTCATTGAGTTGCCGTACCCGCTCCGATGCCTTGGCAGTCTGGCCGGCGAGCAGGTCGATCAAAATGTCGATCACCTGGTCGTTGCGCATGAGCCGCAGGCTGTCCGGGTTGCGCTCCATCAGGCGCCGCAGGTCGACGCGGCAACGGTCCAGTCCCTTGCGGTCCTTGCTTTCGAGTCGGGCGAAGGCCAGCAGCACCAGGGTCTGCGGGTCAAACATCTTCGAGTCCAGACCGATCAGGGCCACGCGGTCCAGCAGCTTCTCGGCCTCTTTAACGTCGCCAGTGTAAAACAACATGGACGCCAAGCTTTGCAAGCGGCTCACTGAGTTGGGCGTGAGCTCGCACGCCATCTTGTAGGTGGCCAGCGCCTGGTCCAGATTGCCCAGTTCGAACTGGGCGCGGCCCATGACGTCGTAGGCGTCGGCAAACGAGGGATCCTCGCTGATCAGGGTGTCGAGCGCACTGGCGGCGCGGTTGATCTGGCCCGACTCCATCATGGCGCGGGCCACGCCAAGTTTGGCCCAGGGCAGGGTCTTGGCCGCCACGATGGCTTCATACAATTTTTGGGCCTGCTCGTACTTGCCGATCCGCATCATCAGTTCTGCACCCACCCGGGCCGCATACAACCAGAACAGCCCCTTGGTCTCGTAGCGTTCCAGACACAGGTTGGCGGCGCGTTCAAACTCTTCCCACTCGATGGCGGTGAAAATTTCCTGCAGCGAGGTCTTGCGCATGCGCGCCTGCCGCAGCCGCTCGGCGAGTTGGTTGGCCTTGTGCGGCTTGATCAGGTAGCCGTCGAGCGCGGACTCTGCGGCTTCTGCCACCCGGGTGTAGGTGGCTTCGCCGGTCACCATGATGAACACTGTGGCAAAGGGCAGCAAATGGTTGCGGCGCAGATCGTCCAACAGTTCCTGGCCGGTCATCTTCTCGTGGTTGAAATATTGCTCACACAAGACGATGTCGAAAGACTGGTTTTCCAGCATGACACGGGCATCGGCCAGGCGCGAGGCCTGGCTGACTGACCCAACCCCGAACTCCTTGAGCTGACCCATCAGAATGGTTCGGGAATTCGGGTTGCTGTCTATCACCAGTGCTCTGGTGGCGGACAGATCATCATCAACAACATTCATGCGGTAGCGTTATCCATGGGTCATGCTCAAGGTGTCGTGCACATCGTGTTCAGATGACACGGAACATAACAACAAAGTGAATTTCATCATAGCATCAGGTGGCCCAGATTCGGGGGGCTTCGGCCGTGCGGTCCCAGAGCTGTGCGCGCCAGAGATGCCAGATGTGGCGCAGCAGCGCCATGGCGGATTCCACCATGGGTGCGAGCACCCGCACCACCAGAACGCGGTCATTCGCTGCACTGGCCCCGGCGGTCGTGTGAAGCGGGTGGGCAGCGATCAGGCCGCGAGCCAGTTCAAGCGCTGTGTCGCGGCGCGCTCTGGATATCGGGCTGCCGGCGACAAAAAAGAAGGTGCCCAGGCAGGCATGGCCGCCCAGGCCGCCGCGACCGCGCAGCAAGCGGTGGTCGCTGGCGTCGATCTGGCCGTGTTCCAGCCACACGCCGGGCACGTCGATGTGTTGCAGAAACCGCCCGCTTTCAAAAAGCTGTCCGGCATGCGGCAGCCCCAGCGCCGTGATGTCCAGACCCATGAACTCGGCCCCAGGCGCCAACTGCAGCGTCAGGCGGTTTTCGGCCAGGCAACCTTTGTGACAAATGGCTTCCAGTGGCAGCCATTCCAGGCGGGCGCGTGGCGCCAGGTCGATCCGGGTGCGCTGCAGCGCGAGCGCACCGTCCGACCGGTAGAACCGGGTCGCCCCGGGCGTGGTGACCAGGCCGTGCGCGTCCGCCCCTACGCCGATGTGCAGGTCGAGTGTGTCGCCGCCAACCAGGCCGCCCGGCGGATGCACCAGAATAGTGTGGCACACCGTATCGCCTTCCGGGTACAGGCTTCGTAGGATGCGCAAAGGCCCGTCGTGCTGGTGACGCGCGACGGTGCGCGCCCGTTCCACACGGTAGTCCAGCTGCAGTCGGGCTTGCCAGGGCATAAGGCGCGCCGGCCTCAGGTGTTCTGACTGCCGCGGTGGGCCCAGCCGGTGGTGCGTTTCTCGATTTCGCTGAACAGTTCGTACATCACCATGGCCATCGCACCCACCACCACCAGCCCGGCAAAGGCCAGACCCATCTGCATGGCAGAACCAGCCGAGATCAGCAGGTAGCCAATGCCTTCGTTGGCGGCCGTCATCTCGGACACGGTGGTGCCGACAAAGGCCAGGGTGATGGCAACCTTGAGCGAGCCATAAAAATACGGCATGGATCGCGGCAGGCCGACCTTGATCAGCACATCCCAACGCTTCGCGCCCAGGACCCGCAGCACGTCCTCCAGCTCGGGCTCCAGGGTGGCCAGGCCGGTGGCAATGTTGACCATGATCGGGAAGAAACTAATCAGGAAGGCGGTGAGGATGGCCGGCCCCACGCCAATGCCGAACCACACCACCAAAATTGGCACAAAAGCTGCCTTGGGCAGGGCATTGAAGGCAGTCATCAGCGGGTAAACCGCTGCATAGGCCAGGCGAGAGCTGCCAATCACAAAACCGAGGAGCACACCCACCACAATCGCAATGCCGAAGCCGGCCATGGTCACCCAGTAGGTACGCCAAGCATGGGCACCAATGATGCCCTTGAATTCCCAGAACTGGGTCCAGATCCGCCAAGGGCTGGGGAAAATGAACTCCGACACCTGAAACACCGAGCAGATGAGCTGCCACACAAGCAACACCGCTACCAGCAAAATCCAGGGTGACCAGGTTTCGAGTTGTTTCTTGTTCATGCGGCAGCCTTGGCGGTTGCGGTGCTGGCTGTCGTGCCCCGCATCGCGCCGATATGACCGCGCAGCTCGTGCACGATATCGGTGAACTCGCGGGTGTAGGTGACCTCCAGGTCACGAGGACGCGGCAGGTCGATGTCTTTCCTGACCACGAAGCGGCCCGGGCTCTTGCTCATGACGTAAACCGTGTCAGCCAGAAACACCGACTCGCGCAGGTCATGCGTGACCAGGATGACGTTGAACTGCTGTTCGGTCCAGAGGTCGCGCAAGATGCACCAGAGCTCCTCACGCGTGAATGCATCCAGCGCACCAAAGGGCTCATCGAGCAGCAGCATTTTGGGTTCGTGGATCAGTGCCCGGCAGATGCTGGCGCGCTGCTGCATGCCGCCTGAGAGTTGCCAGGGGAACTTGTCTTCATAGCCGGCCAGCCCCACTTTTTGCAGCAATTTGCGGGCTCGTTCTTCATACGCTTTGCGCTGTTGTTTGAAGTTGCTGCGGTAGGGCTCCACGATCTCCAGCGGCAACAGGACGTTGTCGACGGTGGTGCGCCAGGGCAACAGCGAGGGTGCCTGAAATGCCATACCGGAGATCTTCAGCGGCCCGGTCACCGCTTGACCGTCAATCAGAATGCGGCCGATCGAGGGCATTTTCAGGCCCGTCGTCAGCTTCATGAAGGTCGACTTGCCACAGCCCGATGGGCCGACGATGGCAATGAATTCGCCCTGTCGCACTTTCAGGTCGATCGCCTCCACGGCAAAGTGCTGCTGCTGCCGCAGTTCTTCGGTGTAAGCGAGCCAGACGTCCTGAAAATCGACGAACCAACCGGTTGTGCCGTTTGGCTGCATTATTTCTTCGGCAGCACGTTGAGTTCGGCCTTGGCGGGCAGGTAACTGCCGTTCCAGACCGCATCCGGGTTGACGCGGGTCTTGGTAGCGAAGGCGTCCGACACCTGAGACGCCATCAGTGCCAGGCGCGGGCCACTCACTTGGCCGAAACCCTCAGCGCGCGCATTCGGGCTGTTGATGACAGTGTCGATCGCCAGTTTCAGGCGCCGGGTTTCGAGTTCGACGTTGATGATGCCGTCGCGCGCCTTGACATCAGCGATCGCAGCTGCCGGGTTGCCGATCACGTCTTTCATGCCCCGCGCGAATGCAGACAGGAAGGCTTTGACAGCGGCCGGGTTGTCTTTCAGGATTTTGGGTGATGCAATGATGGCATTGCCATACAGCTTGACGCCAAAATCGGGGTAGGGCAGCACCACCACGTCAGCCACATTCACGCCACGCGCCTCCAGGTTCAGTAGCGAGGTGAAGGTGAAGCCGGTGATGGCGTCAATGTCACCGCGTGCCAGCATGGTTTCACGCAGTGGTGGGTCCATGGCGGTCCATTGCACGCCGCTGATGTTGTTGGCTTTGGCGAAAATCGGGAAGGCGCGGCGACCCGCATCGAAAACCGGTGCCCCCAGCTTTTTGCCGTTCAAGTCAGCCGGCGTTTTGATGCCGGATTTTTTCAGCGCCATCACCGAGGCCGGCGTGTCGTTGTAGACCATCATGATGGCCACTGGTTTATTGGGCGCATCAGGGTTGTTGGCGTGAAACTCCATCAGCGCGGCCAGGTCGGCAAAGCCCAACTCATAGGCGCCAGAGGCCACACGTGTGACAGCGCCGCCCGAGCCATTGCCTGCATCCACAGTAACAGGGCGGATGGGCCTTCAAAGCGCCAGTCAAGCTGAAACTTGATGGGCGTGACCTGGGCTTGGGCCAAGCCGAGGGTGGAGGCCGTGATGACCGCACCAGCGAGTTGCAAGAACATGCGTTTTTTCATAAAAGTGCCTTGGAAGAATGATTTTGGTTAAGGGCATTGAGCCGGGTGGCGCAGATTTAACACGGACATCCGCAAGCAATATAGGTGCCAAGCATCAGCCGGTGAAGGGATGAGTGGCGCGCCAGTGCTTGGCAATGTCAATGCGGCGGCAGACCCAGACCCGGTCGTGTTGACCAATGTGGTCCAGAAAGCGTTGCAGCGCTGTGATACGGCCGGGGCGACCCAGCAGACGGCAGTGCATGCCCACGCTCATCATGGCCGGCCGCTCCAGCCCTTCGGCGTATAAGACGTCAAAGGTGTCTTTCAGGTACTGGAAAAAAGGGTCGGCGTAGGCGTAACCCTGGGG
>RFWA01000102.1 GCA_009922295.1 Betaproteobacteria bacterium | reverse complement strand
TGCATGCAGCTGCATGCAGGCGTCTTCCGTACTCAGGCCAGCATGGATCAAGGGGTGAGTAAGATCGCCGACCTGAGAGAACGCGTCAATGTCATCAATCTGAAAGACAAGTCCAAGGTGTTCAATACAGCCCGTATTGAGGCACTTGAAGTCGAAAACCTGATCGAGGCCGCCCAGGCCACGATAGTCTCGGCTGCAGCCCGACATGAAAGCCGGGGGGCACATACGGTGGACGATTACAGCGACAGCCCGGAGCATCCAAATGGCCGCAACGATGTTGAGTGGCACAAACACACCCTCTGGTACAGCGAGGGCAATCGTTTGAGTTACAAGCCGGTCCAAATGAAACCTCTAACCGTAGATTCCGTTGAACTGAAAGTCCGTACCTTCTGACCCTTGCCGGGACATAGAGGCCAACCAGCCCCCAACTGCATTTGAACCGGAGTTACCCATGACCAAACGCACTTTCCAAATTTACCGTTACGACCCGGACCAAGACGCTAAGCCCTACATGCAAACCATCGAGGTGGAGCTCGATGGCAGTGAGCGCATGCTGCTGGACGCACTGATGAAGCTCAAGGCCATTGACCCCGCCATATCTTTTCGTCGCTCTTGCCGGGAAGGGGTATGCGGATCAGATGCGATGAACATCAATGGCAAGAATGGTCTGGCCTGTCTGACGAACATGCGCACACTGTCGGGCACCATCGTGCTCAAGCCCCTACCGGGGCTGCCGGTCATCCGTGACCTGATCGTCGACATGACGCAATTTTTCAATCAGTACAACTCGATCAAGCCTTACTTGATCAATGACACGGTACCGCCGGAAAAAGAGCGCCTGCAGAGCCCCGAGGAGCGCGAAGAGCTCAACGGCTTGTATGAATGCATCTTGTGTGCCAGTTGCTCCACCAGCTGTCCAAGTTTTTGGTGGAATCCGGACAAATTTGTTGGCCCAGCCGGACTGTTGCAGGCCTACCGTTTCATTGCAGACAGCCGTGACGAGGCCACAGCCGAGCGACTGGATAACTTGGAAGACCCCTACCGCTTGTTCCGCTGCCATACCATCATGAATTGCGTGGACGTTTGCCCCAAGGGCCTGAACCCCACCAAGGCGATTGGCAAGATCAAAGAAATGATGGTTTTACGCACGGTCTAAGTGCCACTTGTATGCCAACAGGTTTGGGTGAATTGATTGATGAACGTGGCTTGAGCAAACTGCGCTGGCGGTGCCGTCGAGGCCTGCTTGAAAACGATTTGTTCATCGAACGTTTCTTCAATCGCTTCGAGACCACGCTGACTCAGCGGCAAGGCAAGGCTTTGGCAGACCTGATGGAGCTAAGCGATAACGATCTGCTTGACCTGCATCTGGGGCGACAGTCGCTTGCCCAGTTTGGTTCCGAACTTGACCGTGGTGAGATTCGAGAAGTACTGAGTATGTTGAGAGAAAACCCTTGAAAGGTAGAAAATGAAGTTAGCTGACAACAAAGCCACCCTGTCGTTCAGTAACGGCAGCCCTAGCGTCGATTTGCCGGTTTACCAAGGCAATGTCGGGCCGGATGTGATCGATATCCGCAAGCTGTACGCGCAAACCGGCATGTTCACCTATGACCCTGGATTTTTGTCTACGGCGTCTTGTCAGTCTGCCATCACCTACATTGACGGTGACAAAGGTGAACTGCTCTACCGCGGGTATCCGATCGAGCAGTTGGCGACCCAGTGCGATTTCATGGAGACCTGTCACCTGCTGCTGTACGGCAACTTGCCCGATGCCGCAGCCAAAATCGATTTCACCAAGCGCGTGACCAACCACACCATGGTCAACGAGCAGATGCAGTTTTTCCTTCGCGGCTTCCGGCGCGATGCCCATCCCATGGCCATCATGACCGGCCTGGTCGGCGCATTGTCGGCCTTCTACCACGACAGCACCGACATCAACAACCCTGAGCACCGTGAAATCTCCGCCATCCGCCTGATTGCCAAGATGCCCACGCTGGTGGCCATGGCCTACAAATACAGCGCAGGCCAGCCCTACATGTACCCCAAGAACAAGCTCAGCTATGCGGGCAACTTCCTGCACATGATGTTTGCCAACCCCTGCGAGGACTACGAGGTTAATCCAGTGATCGAGCGCGCGCTCGATCGCATCTTTGTGCTGCACGCCGACCATGAGCAAAATGCCTCGACATCGACCGTGCGGCTCTGCGGCAGCTCAGGCACCAACCCGTTCGCCGCCATCGCAGCCGGCGTGGCCTGCCTGTGGGGCCCGGCCCATGGCGGCGCGAATGAAGCCTGTCTGAACATGCTGGAAGACATCCAGCGAATGGGGGGTGTATCCAAAGTGGGCCAGTTCATGGACCAGGTCAAGGACAAGAACTCCAATGTCAAGCTGATGGGCTTCGGCCACCGCGTCTATAAAAATTATGACCCGCGCGCCAAGCTGATGCAGGAAACCTGCAAGGAAGTGCTGACCTCGCTCGGCCTGGAGAACGACCCACTGTTCAAGCTGGCCATGGCGCTGGAAAAGATTGCGCTCGAAGACGACTATTTTGTACAACGCAAGCTCTACCCCAACGTGGACTTCTACTCGGGCATCGTGCAGCGCGCCATCGGCATTCCAGTGAGCTTGTTCACAGCGATTTTTGCGCTGGCCCGTACGGTCGGCTGGATTGCTCAGCTCAATGAAATGATTGGTGACCCGGAGTACAAAATCGGCCGTCCGCGTCAACTCTTCACAGGGTCAGTGCGTCGAGATGTGCTGCCGATTGCGCAGCGCTGATTTCATACCCTGAGAACCTGGCGCCGAGGCGCAGCAAGCTACACGCCCGTCTGATGATCGCATCGGCGGGCGTTTTTTATATTGAGTTTCTCGCGAGAGGACCGTTGCTGATATCCGTTTGATGAGTTGAATGCCACGGGCTGCGTAAAATACAGGATTGCGAAGGAAAACCATGGGACGCACGCTTTACGACAAGCTCTGGGACGACCACGTCGTCCACACCGAAGACGATGGCACCGCCATTCTCTACATCGACCGACACTTGGTGCATGAAGTGACCAGTCCGCAGGCCTTTGAGGGCCTTCGACAAACAGGCCGACCGGTTTGGCGGGTGAGTTCCATTGTTGCGACGGCCGATCACAACACACCGACCACCGGCTGGGACCGCGGTTATGAGGGCATTACAGACGCGACCAGCAAGGAACAAGTCGTGATGCTCGACACCAATATCCGGGAGTTCGGCTCGGCCGCCTACTTCCCATTCTTGTCCAAACGCCAGGGTATCGTGCACGTGATCGGCCCTGAAAACGGCGCTACGCTGCCGGGGATGACGGTGGTCTGCGGGGACTCCCACACGTCGACCCACGGCGCCTTTGGCGCTTTGGCACATGGCATTGGTACCAGCGAAGTCGAGCATGTTCTAGCCACTCAAACCCTGCTGGCCAAGAAAGCCAAAAACATGCTCGTCCGAGTCGATGGCGTTTTGTCGCTCGGCTGTAGCGGCAAAGACATCGTTCTGGCCGTCATTGGTCAAATTGGCACTGCCGGCGGCACGGGCTACACCATCGAGTTCGGAGGTACTGCGATTCGCGCCTTAAGCATGGAGGGCCGGATGACTGTGTGCAACATGGCCATTGAGGCCGGTGCCCGCGCCGGCCTGGTGGCCGTCGACGACAAAACCATCGACTACGTCCGCGGGCGCCCCCTGGCACCTGGCCATCTGGCCAGCGGCTCGGCCGCCGCCGTGGAATGGGACCAGGCCGTGGCGTACTGGAGGACGCTGCATTCGGATGCTGACGCCGTTTTCGATCAAGTGATCGAGCTCGATGCCAGCGGCATCATCCCTCAGGTCACCTGGGGTACCTCGCCCGAAATGGTGCTTGGCATCGACAACCGTATTCCGGACCCGGACAAGGAAAAGGACCCCAACAAACGGACCGCCATCGAACGTGCCCTGGTTTACATGGGACTTGAGCCAGGCAAGGCCCTGAACGACCTGTTTATTGACAAAGTCTTCATTGGCTCTTGTACCAATAGCCGGATTGAGGACATACGGGAAGCAGCCGCCGTGGTGCGCAAGCTGGGGCGAAAAGTCGCGAAAAATGTCAAATTGGCGATGGTTGTACCTGGCTCGGGCTTGGTCAAAGCACAAGCCGAGCGCGAAGGCCTGCACGAGATTTTCCGCGCGGCAGGCTTCGAGTGGCGCGAACCTGGCTGTTCGATGTGCTTGGCCATGAACGCCGACCGGCTTGAGCCAGGCGAGCGTTGCGCCTCCACCAGCAACCGTAATTTTGAGGGTCGCCAGGGCGCGGGCGGGCGCACGCACCTGGTCAGCCCGGCCATGGCGGCCGCAGCGGCCATTCATGGTCATTTTGTCGACGTCCGGCAATTTGCCTGACCAGCCCACCTGGGAGCACGGCATGAGGCATTGGTGTTTGGAGTGGCTTCGCGCCGTGCCAATGAGCCTGTGTGGCTGCAATACAGCCCAGGGCCTGGCGTAGGGCCTGCACAAGACAGGCAAAAAAATTGAAGATGCAGCAAAGAAAAATTAAGGACGCACCGTGCAAAAATTTGAAACTCTAAAGGGCCTGGTGGCCCCAATAGACCGGGAAAATGTCGACACCGACGCCATCATTCCCAAGCAGTTTCTGAAATCGATCCGCAAGACTGGTTTTGGACAAAACCTGTTTGATGAATGGCGCTACCTGGATGCCGGCTATCCCGGCCAGGACCCCGCTAGCCGCAAGCCGAACCCAGACTTCGTGCTTAACCAGCCACGGTACCAGGGCGCCTCCATTTTGCTGGCCCGTAAAAATTTTGGTTGCGGCTCATCGCGCGAGCATGCTCCCTGGGCGCTGGACCAGTTTGGCTTTCGAGGTTACAGCCTGACGATTGATCTGGAGCGCCAGCAGATCATCAAACCTGATGGCCAGGAATTGCCGTTCGAGGTACAGGCGTTTCGCAAGTACTGCTTGCTCAATGGTTATGACGACATTGGCCTGACCTTGCGGCACGCCGACAAGATCCGCGCTTTTGAAGCCCAGCGTTTGACTCAAAAACCCTGGCTAGCCCGCACGCTGATTGCCTGAGTAGCTCTCTTTTTTATAGCAAACTGGTTTCATCATGAAAATAGCAGTTTTACCCGGTGACGGAATCGGAACAGAAATCGTGGCCGAGGCAGTCAAGGTCTTGCAGGCGCTTGATCTTCAGTTCGAAATGGAAACGGCTCTGGTAGGCGGTGCCGCTTACGACGCTTACGGCCATCCGCTGCCCGACGCCACACTGCAATTGGCTCGTCAGGCTGACGCGGTATTGTTTGGGGCTGTTGGCGACTGGAAGTACGATACCTTAGACAGGCCCCTCCGGCCGGAGCAGGCCATTTTGGGTCTGCGTAAAAACCTCGGCTTGTTCGCTAATTTTCGTCCGGCCATCTGCTACGAGCAACTGGTTGGCGCATCCAGCCTCAAACCCGAGTTGATCGGCGGCCTTGACATCCTGATCATCCGGGAACTGACTGGGGACATCTATTTTGGTCAACCACGGGGGCGCCGCGTGGCTACCGACGGGCTGTTCCCGGGTGCCGAAGAAGCATTTGACACCATGCGCTACTCGCGACCTGAGATTGAGCGGATTGCCCACGTCGCCTTCCAGGCTGCGCGTAAACGCAGCCACCGCGTCACCAGCGTAGACAAGGCCAACGTGTTGGAGACCTTCCAGTTCTGGAAAGACGTGGTGAGTGACATTGGCAAGCAATACCCCGATGTGGCGCTGGACCACATGTACGTCGACAACGCCGCCATGCAGCTGGTGCGTGAGCCCAAAAAATTCGATGTGGTCGTGACCGGCAATATGTTCGGAGACATTCTGAGTGACGAGGCCGCCATGCTGACTGGCTCCATCGGGATGCTGCCCTCGGCCAGCCTGAACGCGAGCAACCAGGGCTTGTACGAACCCAGCCACGGCAGCGCACCAGATATCGCTGGCAAGGGCATTGCCAATCCGCTGGCGACCATCCTCAGCGCAGCCATGATGCTGCGCTACAGCCTGAATCAGGAAGCGGCAGCTCAGCGAATTGAGGCGGCGGTCAAGACGGTGCTGAACCAGGGACTGCGCACTGCCGATATTTTTAGCGCCGGCATGACACGGGTTGGCACGGTGGAGATGGGCGCCGCAGTGGTCAGGGCCCTGACATAATTTCAATTTATAATCTAACCATGCGAGCCTTGCTACCCGCTTCCAATCACGCCACCCGCTACGTCGGCGTGGGCCAGTGTGCGTGCTCGTGGGCTGTAACTGTAGTCTCCAAAGCGACCACCACAAAAGGCTAGTACAGCCCGGTTCGTCGCGCCCCACCGGCCAGACGAGCCGGGCAGATGGAATTGATAGTTAAAACATCTGAAAGGGCACTCTCATGAAAATTGGTAATTTGGTCGGCCTGGTAGGCTGGCGTGGCATGGTTGGCTCGGTCCTGATGGACCGCATGCAGTCCGAGGGTGACTTTGACCACATCGAGCCAGTGTTTTTCTCGACCTCCAATGCTGGCGGCCAGGCCCCAGCCCAGGCAAAAAACGAAACGACCCTGAGAGACGCATTTGACATCGCCGCGCTGCGCAAGTGCGACATCATCATCAGTGCCCAGGGTGGTGACTACACGACGGAGGTCTACCCCAAGTTGCGTGCAGCCGGTTGGACAGGCCATTGGATCGATGCCGCCTCCACCTTACGCATGAAAAACGATGCCATCATCGTGCTTGATCCGGTCAATTTACCCGTGATCCAGAAGGCCCTGGCGCAGGGCGGCAAAAACTGGATTGGGGGCAATTGCACCGTCAGTTGCATGCTCATGGGTGTGGGTGCTCTGTATAAAGCTGGTTTGGTCGAGTGGATGACCAGCATGACTTACCAGGCTGCGTCTGGCGGTGGCGCTCAGCACATGCGCGAGCTGTTGACCCAATTCGGCACCCTCAGCGCCGAAGTCAAAAGCCTGCTGGATGACCCAAAGTCCGCCATCCTGGAGATCGACCGCTTGGTACTGGCCAAGCAGCAGGCTCTGAGCCCAGCTGAGACGGCCAATTTCGGCGTCCCGCTGGGGGGCAGCCTGATCCCCTGGATTGACAAAGACCTCGGCGTCGGCAAGCAGTCCGACGAACCGGGCTGGGGCACCTCCCGCGAAGAATGGAAAGGCGGCGCCGAAACCAACAAGATTCTGGGACAGGGACTCGCCTTCGGTACCGCCGAGACACCGGTTGATGGCCTGTGTGTCCGGGTGGGTGCGATGCGATGCCATAGCCAGGCGTTGACCTTCAAGCTCAAGAAGAATGTACCCAGCGCTGACATCGAAGCCATGCTCGCGGCGGACAACCGATGGGTCAAGGTGATCCCCAACACCCGGGAGGCAAGCTTGCAGGGCCTCACCCCAGTGGCCGTCACTGGCACGCTGGATATAGCGGTCGGCCGCATCCGTAAGCTCGCCATGGGGCCAGAATATGTCGGCGCATTCACCATTGGCGACCAGCTGTTGTGGGGGGCGGCCGAGCCCTTGCGCCGGATGCTGCGTATTTTGCTGGCCCAGTGAGGCCGGGCCCGGGGCGCGCCGGATGCTGGCACACGTAGAATCAGCGCCATGCAGCAGACCTCCTTGACTGTCAAGACTCGACCCTGGCGCCGCGCTCTTTGGGCGATTGGCGCCTTAGTGCTGGCCTTGTCTAGCTCGCAGGCCCTGGCCCTGTCCCTGGGGCGGGTCGTGGTGCAGTCGGCAATGGGCGAGCCGTTGCGGGCAGAAATTGATTTTCTCGACATCACCGCTGAAGAAGCCATCTCGCTCAGAACGTCTGTTGCCTCACCTGAGGCCTTCCGGGCGGCAGGTCTGAGTTATAACGCCAGCGTTGTGGGTCTGCAGGCGTCATTGAAAAAACACGCAGATGGCAGGCTCTACATTCAGCTGGCCAGCTCGGTTGCAATCACCGATTCTTTTTTTGACCTGTTGCTCGAAGCCAGTTGGGCATCGGGCAGGATCCTGCGTGACTACACCCTCCTGTTTGCGCCAGCCAAGGCCGGCGCAAC
>RFWA01000101.1 GCA_009922295.1 Betaproteobacteria bacterium | reverse complement strand
CGCAACGGTTTGTGTAATGCGACGGCGCGCCTCGGGCAAGTCGATGTTGTGAGCCTGCATCAACCTCTCAGCCATAAATTGCTGACGCGGGGTGTCGATACGTTCAGGCAGCAAATTATTGATGGTCACGTTATCGGCCGCTGCCTCCAGCGACATTGCCTTGGCGAAGGCGGTGACGCCAGTGCGGGCAGTTGTGGACAAAGCCATATGTGGCCGCGGACTCTTAACCATGGCTGATGTGATGTTGACGATACGTCCAAACTTCCGCTGCCGCATGCCTGGCAAGAACGCACGCATGAGCAGAATTGGGGCCAGCATGTTGGCCTCCAGTGCGGCCAGCCAAGTGGAATGATCCCAGTCAGCCAGTTGCCCCGGGGCAGGACCGGCGTTGTTGTTGACCAAAATATCGGCCGTGGGGCAGGATGCGAATAGCGCTTCACGGCCCGCCTCGGTATTGATGTCTGCGACCACCATGCCAACTTTCACACCAGTAGAGCTCTCGATAGATGATTGAGCACGTGTCAGCCGATCTAGGTCTCTGCCATTGATGATGACCGTACAGGATTCACGTGCAAGAGCTGCAGCGCAGGCTAGTCCCAGCCCCTGTGAAGAGGCACAGACCACCGCGTTCTTACCTTGGATGCCGAGGTCCATCGTCCCGCCTTTTAAGAATGGTCGTACATCTGAGACTCAATGTAATCGCGTTTTGTAGGAGTTTAGCCACCTGTCAATCTGGGATCATCCTACGAGGCCACCACCAAGGCCGCCCCTGTCGTATTTTCAGTCACCAGGGAAAACCCTCGGTAGACACCTATATCGATAAAGCAAATAATCGCGAAAAACCGATTTATGCCTTCCAACTGAAATGCACATCGCCGCACTGGAAACGATCCGCTCAAGCGACAACGACAACTTGTTGTGGTTGGTCGTGCGGACAGACAGCGGAATCAGCGGCTTAGGCGAGGCGTTTTTTGCGCCAGGTTCTGTTGACACCTTCGTTCATGAAGTCATAGCGCCTTTGGTACTAGGGCGCGACGCTACCCGAATAGGCGCCATCAACCGCGAGTTGACGCGTTACCCGGTCGGCTATGCGTCCTCGGGGGTTGAAATGCGAGCGGCGGCCGCACTCGACATGGCACTTTGGGATTGTCTAGGCCAGCACAGTGGGCTACCACTGCATACGCTGCTGGGCGGGCGGGCCCGTGACACGATCCGCATTTACAACACGTGTGCGGGCCCACACTATGTCACCAAGGCGCGCTCGGCCGACGTGGATTCCTGGTTCGGACGCGACCGTGACCTGCAGGCGCTCGACGACCTGCACGGCTTTGAGCACGAACCTGAGCGCCTCGCCCGCGATCTATTGGCTGAGGGCATCACCGGCATGAAAATTTGGCCCTTTGACCGCGCTGCTTTTGCTAACGGCGGCGTAGGCATCACAACGGCTCAGGTCCAGAACGGCCTGCGGGTCTTTCAGCGCATCCGCGCCGCTGTTGGCTTTGAAATGGACCTCATGGTTGAGTTGCATGCCTTGTGGGACCTGACCAGCGCAAAGCAGATCATTCGCGCCGTCGAAACCATTGAGCCGCTTTGGATAGAAGACCCGGTACGCATGGACGACTACCGCGCACTGTGCGAACTCGCCAATTTCACGCGGATCCCGCTGCTTGCGTCAGAGACCATTGCCCCTGCTTCTTCCTTCTCCCCATTGATCGCCTCCGGCGCACCAGGCATCGTGTGTTTTGATCCGGGCTGGTGTGGCGGCATCACACAGGCGCGAGCCATATGTGAATTGGCTGCGGCGGCACAGTTGCCGGTGGCCGCCCACGATTGCACAGGCCCGATCGGCTACGTCGCGGGTACCCATTTGTCGTTCTGGGCGCCGACGGCCATGATCCAGGAAACCGTGCGTGCCTACGTTCGTGGGTGGTACTCAGATGTGGTCACCGACTTGCCTGTAATCCACCAAGGACGCATGACTCCATTGACCGGGCCCGGCCTGGGTACCCGACTCAAGCCCGCATTTCTAGCGTCTGCCGGCGTGACGCGCAGGCTGAGCACTATCCAAAGTGCGCCTGTTGGAGCCATGGCATGAACCAACCCCACCTCAGCAAAGCCCGGCTCGATGCAGCTGAAGAGCAGTTCAACAAAGACGGCTTTGTCGTCATTCCAAATGCACTGTCGTCCTCGCAACTGCAGCATCTCAATGCTTCGTTCGATCGGTACTACAACGACTTCCCTCAAGAGTGGGCTCACTTCAGTGAGTCCTTCATCAACACGGCGGACGTCTTGCCCCGCACGTCTGAATTCGACGAAGTGATCGAAAACCCCGTGGTTCTACCTCTGATGCAAAAGCTTCTTGGCGATAAAGTTGCATTTGAAGAACTGGGCCTGATGATCCGAAACCCAACCGAAAACACTGGGGAACTCAAGGGTTGGCACCGGGACATCATCCGTGACTATGACCGCAGGCATGAAATCAACGCGATATCGGTGGTCTATTACCTGAGTGACGTCACTGAAAACGACCATTGCTTCAGCATCATTCCTGGCACCCATGACCGACTGATTGATATGCGACCCTCCGATGTGACATCGGACATGGCGGTTGACGCGCATGGGCCGGCGGGCTCGGCTTATGTATTTCATGCGCGCTGCATCCATGCGGGCAAGCTCCGCACGGGCTCTGCACAGCGGCGGACGATGCATCTCTACTACGAGCGATATGGCGAACCACGTACCAACCAATGGACACAGATTCCCCCGCGTCTGTACCTCAAGGATGACCCCCAACTGCCGCCTTATTTGTACGCCAAGGCGGCAGTTCGCGCGACGCTCGACGGCGTAGGCCGAAAGCCTCGAGACGTGCCCCCCGACATGACAACTGCCCAGATGCTGCTCCATGTCCAGCGTAGGGCCAACCAGAAAGCAAACCCAACATGACATCAACCAATCCAAAATCAAACCCCAGCGCTGAGCCGACTTACAGCCTGGACGACATCCGCGCGGTGCTTTTTTCTGCAGTGCTATCAGATTGTCTGGATCAGTGTGGCGTGACCAAGCAGGCGATGCCATCGCGAATACGGCCGCTGGATCTCGGCGCCGTGATGGTCGGACGGGCGCGAACGGCGGCCTTCATGGAGGTCTACCATGTGGCAGAAGGCGTCAATCCGTACGAGCTGGAAATCGCGCTGATCGACAGCCTGCAACCCGGCGAGATCCCGGTGTTTGCCTGCTCGAATCCAGGTCGCGTGGCGCCATGGGGCGAACTTTTATCAACTGCCTCGCAAGTGCGAGGTTCGGCGGGCGCGTTGATGGACGGGTGCGTACGCGACATCAAGCCAATTCTTGCCATGGGCTTCCCAGTGTTCCACGGCGGCGTAGCGCCGCTTGACTCCAAAGGTCGTGGAAAAATCATGGCGATTGATGTTCCGATTGAATGCGCAGGCGTGACCGTAGCACCAGGCGACCTAATTTTCGGCGATGCCGATGGCGTGGTGGTGGTGCCGCAAGCGGTCGAGCAAAAGGTTCTTGATTTAGCCTTTGAAAAAATCAAGGGTGAACGCAGCACCCTGCAGGATCTGAGGCGCGGCGACAAGCTAGCCGATGTTTTCGCCCGTTACGGCATCTTGTAAAAAGGAGTAGGCACCATGATCGTTGATTGCCATGTGAATGTGTATGAAGATTCGCACATTCTCCCCCTCCACCTGGAGGTGACACGCTTTGCTCGTGCCGATGCCGTCGAGCTGCCCTGCAACCCTGATATCGTTGAAAACGCCATGCGCGAGGTCGACCGTGCAATCGTGTTTTCGTTGCGCTATGCCGACTCGATTGGCATCAATGGCGACGACGAAGTCACCGCGCGACTGGTGGCACGTGACCCGAAGAAGTTCATTGGTTTCGCCTGTATTGACCCGCGCATGCCGAACTGCATGGATCTGCTGGTGCATGCCATCGAAGATCTGAAGCTCAAGGGCGTTAAATTCGGTCCGATCTACAACGGCGTGTCATTGTTGGACCCCCGTCTGGAGCCCATCTACAAATACCTTGTCAAGCACAACCTGCCCCTCACCATGCACATGGGCACCACGTACGGCGCAAATGCGCCGGTCCATTACGGCCGCCCGCTTGATGTTGACACCATCGCGAACCGCCACCCGGACCTGAAAATGGTGATGGCCCACATGGGCCACCCGTGGTACGAGGAGTGCATCGTGGTGGCCCGTAAAAATCCTAACGTGTATTGCGAGGTTTCTGCCCTGTACTACAGGCCCTGGCAGTTCTGGAATATTTTGGTCTGCGCGCAGGAGTACACGATTGCGAACCGCAACAAGATATTCTGGGGTACAGACTTCCCATTCACCACTGTCGCTGATTCCATCGCTGGTCTGCGCGATGTGAATCATGTGATCGCCGGCTCCGGATTGCCTCGCGTCACCCAAGACACAATCGAGCAGATTCTGCATTCAGACCCCACCCTCCACTGGTGGCACGGCGGATTACCCGCTTAGAGGCACCCATGGCGGACGACAGCAAAAAGGCCGGCAATCCTAAGCGCCCTAACGGGCTGCGAAGCGACGAGTGGTTCGCCCGGCAAGACTCGTACGGATTCATTTATCGCAGCTGGATGAAGAACCAGGGCCATGCAGCGCGCATGTTCGATGGCAAGCCGGTCGTCGGGATTTGCAACACCTGGTCGGAGTTCACGCCATGCAACGGCCACCTGCGGGGCCTGGCCGAACATGTCAAACGCGGTGTCCTGGAAGCAGGTGGATTTCCGCTTGAATTTCCAGTCACCTCGCTCTCTGAGCCACTGATGCGGCCAACCACCATGCTGTTCCGTAACCTGGCCAGCATGGATGTCGAAGCCTCAATCCGTTCCCAGCCCATGGACGGCGTAGTGCTGTTGGCCGGGTGCGACAAGACCACGCCGGCTTGCTTGATGGGCGCGGCCAGTGTTGACCTACCCACACTGCTTGTTTCTGGCGGTCCCATGCTTTCGGGCCGCTATGAAGGTCGGATGCTGGGCTCTGGCACGGATGTCATACGATTCAAGGACGCCGTGGCAGCAGGCACGATGAGTATTCCGGAGTTCATGGCTGCCGAGGCCGCCATGTCGCGCAGTGCTGGCTCGTGCATGACCATGGGCACGGCCTCTACCATGGCCAGCCTGTGTGAAGGGCTGGGCATTGCCCTACCGCAAAATGGCGCCATACCAGCGGTGGACTCGCGTCGCCAGGCGCTGGCATTTGAGGCCGGCCGGCGCGCTGTTCAGATGGTCCGCGAAGACTTACGTATGTCGCAGGTCTTGACCAGGAACGCCTTTGCAAACGCAGTGCGCCTCAATGCAGCGTTAGGTGGCTCTACCAATGCTGTGGTTCACCTCCTTGCGCTGGCGGGGCGGCTTGGTGTCGACTTTACGCTCGATGACTGGGACAAGTATGGCCGCGACGTGCCCTGCCTTGTCAATCTCATGCCCTCAGGCCAGTACCTGATGGAGGACTTCTACTATGCTGGCGGTGTACCAGCGGTTCTGCAACAGATTGCCTCCTTCCTGGATCTGGAGCAGCCCACAGTAGCCGGCTTAACCATGGGTCAAGCGATCGCCGACGCCAAAGTATTCGATCGAAAAGTCATCTTCGAAGTCACCGAGCCTTTCAAACCTATAGGTGGCATTGCTGTCTTGCGCGGAAATTTGTCTCCAAATGGCGCCGTGATCAAGCCGTCTGCGGCTACGCCGGCCTTGATGCGGCACCGAGGGCAGGCGGTCACATTCAGCAGTGCTGATGATCTCAAGAAGCGCATCCACGACCCGGACCTTGAAGTCGACGAGCACAGCATACTGGTTCTCAAAAACTGTGGCCCACGCGGTTACCCTGGCATGGCTGAGATCGGTAACCTGCCTATTCCTGCCAAGTTGCTGCAACAGGGCGTGACCGATATGGTGCGCATCTCGGATGCTCGCATGAGCGGCACCGCTTTCGGCACTGTGGTGCTGCATGTGGCGCCCGAGGCCGCCGCGGGTGGGCCGCTTGCACTGGTAGAGGACGGGGACTGGATCGAGCTCGATGTGGCCGAGCGAAGATTGCATCTTGACGTGTCTGACGAAGAGCTTGCGCGACGCCGAACAGCGTTGGTGCCCTTGCAGTCGCCTTACACCCGGGGCTGGGAAAAGCTCTACGCCGATCATGTGCTTCAGGCCGATCAAGGTGTCGATATGGATTTCCTTGTTGGTGGCTCAGGTGACTATGTGCCCAGGGAGTCACACTGATGGTCAAACCTAAGCCAGGCTACGGACAGGCAATAGAGCCAGCAGGCGTCCGGGCAACCTTGCGTGATGTGGCCTTGGCGGCGCACACAACGCCCATGACCGTGTCCAACGTGATTAACGGGCGCAAAGGACAGGTTGGCGCAGAAATGATTGAACGTGTGCTGGCGGCTTGTCAAAGTCTGGACTATCGCCCCCACGCCAACGCCAGGCAGATGCGCACCAACAGGCGGATGACGGTGGGCGTCATCATCGTGGACCCTTCTGCACACTATTTGTCTGACCCCTTCACCGCTGCGATGCTTGCGGGCCTCAATGATGTGCTGCTCGTGGCGGGCTACTCCATCGTGCTGCAAGGCGCATCGTCGGCCCACTTGGCGTCGCTGCCATTACTGCGCCGTATCGAGAGCGATGGCCTTTGCCTGTTGACCTCTGGCACGATTGAACAGCGCCGCCAGACGATTGAGCAGGTTGCAGCGCTGGGGCAACCGTTGGTGCTGATCCAAGACGAGTTGCCGGGCGACATAGCCGATGCGTGCTCACTGATCCAAGATGACACAGGCGGTGGCGCTGAGATCGCGCGGCACTTGTTCAAACGCCCTAGCAAGCATGCCGTGATGCTGCTGCCTTCCGTCTCATGGGCCGCTATGGAGCGGCGCGAGGCCGGCGTTCGATCCGTGCTGTCGACGATGGCGCGCCCGCCGGCTTTTCACGTTGTGCGTTGTGGTGACGAAGGTTTTGACGACACCCAGGCCGCTTTCGCATTGCACGTTGAAATGCATGGCCTGCCAGACGTGGTGATCGGCGGCAATGACCGCATGGCAATCGCTGCCATGAAATTTCTGCAAACTCTTGGCTGTGCCGTGCCGACTGACGTTCGTGTCACGGGCTTTAACGGTTTCGATTTTTGGCGGTATGCCAG
The DNA here is from genome assembly GCA_009922295.1 of Betaproteobacteria bacterium. Taxonomy (GTDB): domain Bacteria; phylum Pseudomonadota; class Gammaproteobacteria; order Burkholderiales; family Burkholderiaceae_C; genus Rhodoferax. The sequence continues at coordinate 870 of RFWA01000101.1, read as the reverse complement.
CCCAGAACTCACCACTGTGTTTTCGCCCGCATTTCAGCTTGGCGCAGAGAGTGCGCGCGCGCTGCTGCGGCGGCTGGAGGTCGGCAGTTTTCCCTGGCGTAAGCGGACCTTACCAGTGGTTTTCGCACCCACTGTCTCTTCGGATGTCATCGTGCGCATGAAGTCCGGTCCCAGGGATGTGAGTTTGGGCAAGCACCGAAACGCCGCGAAATAGCGGCATATAACCAAGGAGTAGAGCTGATGAAGACGACACGGATATCCATGAAGAACCTCGCTTTAACAAGCACAGCCATTGTTCTTGCTGCTGCTACGGGCTATGCCCAGGCACAAGCGTTCCGATGCCCTCGAATGGGCGGTGACCTGATCTATGCACTTGAATCTAAGGTGCCAGGTTTGGATCAGCACACCTCCAATGCGGGTGCGACGCGCAATGTGGCTTTGAACATCTACGAGTCGCTGGTCACGCGAGACGAGGCGATGAATCCCGTTCTCGAGCTTGCTGAAACCATGACGGTGAGCCCAGATGGCAAGACCTATACCTTCAAGCTGCGACAAGGTATCCAGTTTCATAATGGCAAGACCATGACTTCGGCTGACGTCATTGCCTCCTTTGACCGCTACAAGCGCGTTGGGGTTGACCGCTCCATCTTGGATCCAGTGGACAAGTGGACAACACCGGACGCCAACACCTTCGTGATCACGCTCAAAGAAGCTCGCCCTCTGTTTATTGAGGCGCTGTCTTCTTTCACGGTCCCGATCGTCATCGTGCCAGCAGAAAACGCACAAGCGCCCGCCCAGCAACTGCCTGTGGTGGGTACGGGTCCTTTCAAACTGGAGGAGTTCCGTGCTGACAGTTTCGTCAAACTGCGC
>RFWA01000011.1 GCA_009922295.1 Betaproteobacteria bacterium | reverse complement strand
CGAGCGACTTGGCGCAGTGTGGCAGCCTGAATCAGCGGCAGATCACCGGGCAACACCAACCAGCCGTGGGCGTTAGCGGTCGCCCGCACCGCCGCCGCGATCGAATCACCCATGCCGGGGTGCCCGACGTCTTCCAGGTGCCAGGGCAGGCCACTGGCCTGCACGGCCGCCAGCGTGTGCTGAAGCACCGTCTTGTCGCCCAGCAAGGCCTGCAACTTGTGGACACGCCCGCCCGACGCAGCAAAGCGCTCACCCCGGCCCGAGGCCAGCACGAGCACGGTAGGGAGTGAGGGCAATGAGTGAGTTGACGACATAGCCCTGAGCATGCCAGAAATCAGCCTGCTCTCTATACTGAGGCCATGACCTCACTCGCCGACCTCCGCAAAAGCTACGAACGCGCTGAACTCAGCGAAGACGCCTCCCACGCCGACCCTCTGCAGCAGTTTGCACAGTGGCTGCAAGAAGCCATTGCCGCCGAAGTGCCGGAACCCAACGCCATGACCCTGGCCACCGTGGGCAGCGACCTGCGCCCGAGCACGCGGGTGGTGCTGATCAAGGGCTTTGACGCCGGCGGCATCGTCTGGTACACCAATTACGCCTCGCGCAAGGGGCAGGAACTGGCTGGCAACCCCTTTGCTGCGCTGCAGTTCCACTGGGTTGACCTGGAGCGCGTGGTGCGCATCGAGGGCGTGGTGGAGAAGGTCAGCGCCGCGGAGAGCGACGCCTACTTCCAAAGCCGCCCGCTGGACTCACGCATCGGTGCTTGGGCCTCGCCACAGAGCGAGGTGATTTCCGGCCGCGGTGTGCTGGTGGCCAATGCCGCCCGTTATGGCGCCAAATTCTTGCTGCAGCCCCCGCGCCCACCGCACTGGGGCGGCTACCGGCTCAAGCCCGACAACTGGCAGTTCTGGCAGGGCCGCAAGAGCCGGCTGCACGACCGGCTGCGCTACCGGCTGGCTGATACCGGCGCCGCCACTGGCACCGGCCCGAGCTGGGTGCGCGAGCGCCTGGCGCCCTGAGCACTGGGCCGGGGAACCGGGTCTAAAGGTAAGCCACCCAGGCCATGGCGAGCGTCACCGTGCCCAAGGCCATCGCGGTGGAGACCGCCATGGTGGCGGCCACCAGGTCTTGCGCCACGCCGTAGCGCTGGGAAAACATGAACACATTGGCACCCACCGGCAAGCTGGCGGCTACCACCATCACGGTCAGCGGCAGGCCGCTCAGGCCCATGCCCCAGCCAAGCGCTGCGACCAGTGCCGGTAGCAGCAGGTTTTTCAGCAGGCTCAAACCCAGCGCAGCCTTCAGCTGCGCCCCCACCGGCACCCGGGTCAGCGACACGCCCACCAGCACCAGCGCCAAGGGGCCAAAGGCATTGCCCAGCAGTTGCAGCGGCCGGTCCAGCACTGTCGGTATCAGCCAGCCGGTCTGGGCAAAGAGCAGGCCGATGATGATGGGCAGCGGCACCGGGTGCACGATACCGCTGCGCACCGCCTCCAGCACGGTGCGCAGCGGGTGGCGCTCGGCACCCGTGGCACCACTGGCAGCCGCCTCGCGCACGGTGGCCAGTTCCAGCACCAGGGTGGCCAGCGTCAGCAGCACCAGCGCGTGCACCGAAATCAAGGCGAACAGGATGACCAGCCCGGCCTGCCCGTAGGCCAGGCCAACCAAGGGCGTGCCGATGGCCACGGTGTTGCTGAAAGTTGCGGTCAGCGCCATCAGAATAGCGCGGCGGTTCAAGCCCTGCCAGGCCAGCATCGCCACAAACACCAGGGCAGCCGCCACAAAATACATCGCCACGGGCCGGAAATCGAGCTGCTCCAGGTGCACCACACTCATGGTGCGGAACAGCAAGGCCGGACTGAGCACCATAAACACCAGATTCGACAGGTCTTTTGTGGCCTCAGCCCTTATCCAGCCTGCTTTTCCTGCTATCAACCCAATAGCAATCAGCAGCGCCACCGGTAATAGGGCGGAGAGAACGGGGTGGGTCATGGGGAGCTTAAGTCAGGCGCAGAGACCCGCTATTTTCACCCATGGATCAGCGGCGCGGCTGGCCCCAAGCCGCGGCTGGCATCACATCACTTCGAACAGACCCGCGGCACCCATGCCGCCGCCCACGCACATGGTCACCACAACGTATTTCACGCCACGGCGCTGCCCTTCGATCAGCGCGTGACCAACCAGGCGGGCACCGGTCATGCCGTAAGGGTGGCCAATGGAGATACCACCGCCGTCAACGTTGTACAGGTCAGGGTCAATGCCCAGGTGATCGCGGCAATACACCGCCTGGCAGGCGAATGCTTCGTTCAGTTCCCACAGACCGATGTCCTGAACCCGCAACCCATGCTGCTTCAGCAGTTTGGGAATGGCATAAATTGGACCGATGCCCATTTCTTCTGGGGCGCAGCCAGCCACGGCCATACCGCGGTAAAGGCCCAGCGGCGCCAGACCGCGGCGCTCGGCCAGTCCCCGCTCCATCAGCACACAGGCACTGGCACCATCAGACAGCTGGCTGGCGTTACCAGCGGTGACCACGCCACCCTCGAGCACCGGCTTGAGTGCAGACAGGCCCTCCAGCGCGGTGTCGGGCCGGTTGCCCTCATCGCGTGCCAGCACCACGTCACGCAGACTGACAACGCCCGTGGCCTTGTCGGCCACCGCCATCTGGGTGGAGAACGAAACGATTTCCGCATCAAAGCGACCCTGCTGCTGGGCCAGGCCAGTGCGCTGCTGCGACGCCAGGGCATACAGGTCCTGCGCCTCGCGACTGATGCCGTACTTGCGCGCCACAAATTCGGCCGTCTGCAACATGGGCATGTAGGCGTGTGGCGCCTGCGCCACCAACTGCGGGTCGGTGGCCGCCATCACGCTGTCGAAATAAAATTTTTGCTCTGCTGTGATGTTCTCCTGGCCGCCAGCCACCACCACCTGCATGCCGTCCACCATCACCTGCTTGGCGGCGGTGGCAATGGCCATCAGGCCGGAGGCACATTGCCGGTCCATGGTCTGGCCGGGCACGGTCACCGGCAAGCCAGCCGCCAGGGCGGCATTGCGCGCCAGGTTCATGCCGGCCGTGCCGGTGGTCAGCACGGCACCGACCACCACATCCTCCACCTCGGCGCCATCAACGCCGGCGCGCTGAACCGCATGCTGGATCACATGACCCATGAGGCTGGGTGACTTGGTCTGGTTCAGGGAACCACGGAAGGCGCGCGCAATACCGGTGCGCGCGGTGGAAACAATGACGGCTTCTTTCATGGTCTAGTCCTAAAAATTTGAATGAATGAGCGCGACGGCCTGCGGCTGTCAGTGCCCGGTACCGAGATAGGCGGCGATCACCTCGGGGTTGTTTTGTACCGCCAAGGGAGATCCCTCGGCGATCTTGCGGCCGAAGTCAAGCACCACGATCTTGTCGGAGATGTCCATAATGACTGGGATGTCGTGCTCCACAATCAAAAACGTGATGCCGTACTGCGCGCGCACCCGCTGGATCAGCGCCGTCATCGCGGCTTTTTCGGCCGAACTCATACCGGCCATCGGTTCATCGAGCATGATGAGCCGGGCCTTTTGCATCAGGGCCCGGGCAAATTCCACCTGCTTTTGTCGCCCATAAGGTAGTTCGGCTGGCATCAGCTGCGCGGCGTCCTCCATGCCCAGGAAAGACAGCACCTCCAAAGCGGCCTGCTCGGCAGCCGCCTGCTCGCGACGCACCTGGGCTGTCCGGAACACGCCCTGCAGCAGGCCCGAGCGACCCTGCATGTAGGCGCCGACGAGCAGGTTGTCGAGCACGCTGAGCCCGCCGAACAGCGCCAGGTTCTGGAACGTCCGGGCAATGCCATGGCGCGAGATCCGGTGCGCCGGCAAGCCGGTGATGTCTTTCCCTTCGAAACGCACCGCCCCGCCGCTGGGCGTGTACATGCCGGTGACGCAGTTGAACAGGGTTGTCTTGCCGGCACCATTGGGGCCGATCAGGGACGTGACCGAGCCGTGCTCGATGGAAAAAGAGACCTGATCGAGCGCGGTGAGCCCCTGGAAACGCATCAGCAGCGACGAGACTTCAAGCAAAGGCGCGCTCATGACAGCATCTCCTTGGCAGCATCACCGGCCTCGGCCGGCGCTGCCGGCGGGGCCTGCGTGCGCTTGCCCCCCAGGTAGGACTCGGCCATGGCCGGACTGGCGGCCACTTCGGCGGCCGTCCCCGAGAACACGATCTGCCCGCGGTTGATCAGGTAGGCTGAGCTGGCAAATTGCAGTGCGAGGTGGGCGTTCTGTTCCACCACCAGCATCGCTGTTCCCAAGGTGTCGCCCACCACACGCAGTTGCTGGTAAATCTGCTTCACGATCAAGGGTGCCAAGCCCAGTGACAGCTCGTCCACCAGCAGCAGCTGTGGCCGACCAATCAGCGCCCGGCCCAGGGCGAGCATTTGCTGCTCGCCGCCCGACAGCCAGCCCGCCGCCTGCTGGCGCCGCTCCAGCAACCTCGGAAACAGGGCGTACACCGAGGCCAAGCCCTCGGCCACCTTGGCGCGGGGCAGGATGGCGGCACCGACCAACAGATTGTCCTCAACGCTGAGCTGCTTGAAGATCAAACGCCCCTCGGGCACCTGCCCCATGCCCATGCGCACCAGTCGGTGCGAGGGCAGACCGACGATGGACTGGCCTGCGTACCGCACGGCGCCGCTGGTGATTTGCCCATGGTGCAGCCCAAGCAGACCGGTGACGGCCCGGATCAAGGTGGTTTTGCCTGCGCCATTGGCGCCCAGCAAAGCCACGATGCCGCCCTGAGGCACTGCCATGCTGACATTGTCGAGCGCCAGGCCCTTGCGGCCATAGCCTACCGACAGGCCCTGTATTTCAAGCACGGCCGCCATCACCGCGCTCCCTTGCTGCCAAAGCGATCACGGATCTGCCGCCCTAAACCGGCAACCCCACCGGGCGCAAAGATCAGAAAAACAATCACCAACATGCCGAAGATGAGCTGCACAAGCTGCGCCTTGTTTTCCACCAACAACAGTCGAACAATACCGGTCGAACCCGACGCCTGCGATGCAAAGCCCGAGATCACAGAGGGCAGTAACAGCCACAGCGCGGCCCCCACCAGCGAGCCTGCCAGCGAACCCATGCCGCCGATGATGATCATGGCGATGAACTGGATCGCGAAACTGATGCCAAACGCCTCCGAGGTCACGTTGGTCAGGTAGTGGGCAAACAGCGCACCGGCCATGGCAGCGATGGCCGAACTCAGGCCGAAGGCCTTGAGCCTCAAGATACGCACATCAACCCCAGCCGCCGTCGCCGCCAACTCATGGTCGCGCATGGCCATCAAGACGCGACCTTCGCGGGCCCGCAGGCTGCTACTTAGACCCAGGTAAATCAGGGCTACCAGCGGCAGCAGGAAAAAGTACCAGCGGATCGGCGTGTTGAGTTCGAAAGGACCCAACTTGGCCGGGTTATAGGGCACACCGACCACATCAAAGAACTTGAACTGGTACTCCAGGAACACATAGACCACCAGAAAATGCACGGCCATGGTCGAGAGCACAAAATACAGGCCGCGGACCCGCAGCGACGGCAGGCCGGCCAACAAACCCATCGCCGCCCCCATCACACCAGAAGCCAGTAGAACCAGCGGAAACGGCCAGCCCCACTGTGTGCCGGTGATCGCAGCCGTCATGGCGCCGGTGGCATAAAAAGCCGCATGGCCGATCGAAATCAATCCGGCACTACCGGTGAGGTAGTTCAGCGACAAGGCACCTAGCATGGCAATCAGCATCAGGTTGATCTGGGTCAGGCCAAGGTTGAGCAACTGCATGTTAGAGAGAGCCACGCCAAAGGCGGCGCGCTCGGTCAGGACCACGGGCAGGTAGCACAGCAGGGCTACGCCCAGGGCTAGCCAAGCCCAGCGGCGCCAGCTGCCGGCGGCATGGCTGCCGGGTGTTGAGATCGGGTTCATGACAAATTAGTCTCCGTGGTGTCAGACGCGACCGAGTTCGCGCTGACCAAATAGACCCCAGGGCCGAACCATCAGGATCAACAACAGCAAGGTGTAGATGACGATATCGCTGGCCTTGGGCGAGATGTAGGACGCCGCCAGTTGCTCGATGATCCCTACCAGCAGTCCACCCACAATGGCGCCCGGAATGCTTTGCATGCCGCCGATCACCACCGCCGGCAGCGCCAGCAGGCCGATACTTTCAAGCTCGGTCGACGCAATTTGCAGTTGCCCCAGAAACAGGCCACCCACTGCTGCCAGCGCACAGCCGATCGCCCAGGCCAGCCGATTCATGACATTGACGTTGATGCCAGACACCAGCGCCGCCTCATGGCCATCAGCGGTAGCCCGCATCAAAAGGCCGACCGAGGTGTAGCGGAAGAAGGCCCCGAAGCCTGCCATGCAGGCCCAGCTAACAAGCGCGGCCGTCAGGTGCAGTTGGGAAATGCGCAGTTGCCCCAGCATGATGATGCCAGTGGGCATAGGCGTGGTCAGCGTGCGGCCCTGCGGACCGAACACGATCTCGATCAGGGCGCGAATAGCAATCGACAGGGCAATTGTCAACATGATCACCGACAGCATGGGCCGCCCAGACAGGGGCTGAATCAAAAATACATGAATCAGCACACCCATCAAGGCGGCGGCGCCGACGATGAACAGAATAGCCAGTGGAAACGGCAGCCCCAACAGGGAGATGGCGGTGACGGCGAAGTAGGCGCCACACACCACAAACATCCCCTGGGCAAAGTTGAAAACTTCCGTTGCCTTGAAGATGACCGCAAAGCCGAGCGCCACCAACCCGTAGATGCTGCCGAGGGCCAGACCACTAAACAGTACTTGTCCGAGCATGATGCGTCTCCTGCCTTGCGCTGTCAGTCATTAACGGGTGTATTTCGCGTAGTCCGCGAAGTCACCGTAGGCCTTGAACTTCTTGGCTGCATAGTCGTAGCCGAACAACTTGAACACGACCGGACCCGTGTTGTTGGTTGGGGTGTAGACGATCGGCGCGGCAAGGCCCTTGCTGTCCACCGTGAAGCCCTTGGACAACAGGTCCACCAGCTTGGCGCGGGTTGGGGCATTGCCCAGCTTGACCAGCGCCTCAGCGGCCATCTGGCCAGTGATCCAGCCCGACACGTAGTTAATGTCCTCCTTCATGGCGCTCCGACCGATCTTGTCAGCGTAGGCGGATAGCTCCCTGTTACCGGCAGACTGGTCCGAACCTCCTGGCGTGAAGCAGCTGATGAAGTTGTAGTTGGCACCTGCTTGCTCCCCCATCGCCGAGAAGATCGCAGGCGCACCCAGGTAGGTGATACCAAAGGCCGGCGTCTTCAAACCATACTGCTGTAGTGCCTTCATGGTCAGGATGGCAGTGTTGGACACGCCATAGATGGTGATGAAATCGGGCTTTTGCGCCATGATCTCCAGCACCTGTGGCGTCACGTCGACTGCGGTCACCTTCATGGTGATGTGGGTGGCGGTGCCACCGAGCTTGGCCACGGCTTCGGCCACATAGTCATGGTATTCCTTGCCACCGGCACTTTCGATGGCCACGGTCACAACCTTGGGGGCCTTGAGTTTGAGGTTGTCAACGTAATACCCCACGCCGGCTTGCGCCATCTGCTGGTAGCCGCAAAAGCCGTTGTAGACCATCGGCGTGACCGGCTCTGACAAAGCCTTGGTCGCGGTGTAAGTGCCGACAATTGGCACCTTGCCAGCCTTGATGGTTGGCGCCAAACCAACCTGAGAGCCCGAAGACCCCATGCCGGAAATGGCAATGACAGGCGTCTGACCCACTAATTTCTCAAAGGCGATCTTGTCAGTGGCAGCATTGAAGCGGTTGTCTTCAGCCAGCACATTGATCTTGCGGCCGTTGATGCCGCCAGCCTCGTTGATTTTGCGCATGTAGTCCTGAAAGCCGTTGACCCAGACGCCTTGCGAGGCTGATGTCGGGCCGCTCAAGTCCATCAACAGGCCCCAATCGATGCGGTCCTTGTAAACGCCGTCTTGTGGCGATTCCTGGGCGTGGCTGCCCAGCGCCAACAGGCCGGCGGCGGCAGCCATGACCAGCTTGGCGGCCAGGACCGGAGCACGCTGGCGCATTGTGAGCCGCGTGATCGGGCTGGGTTGTTGGGAAATGGCGTAGGTCGTCATGACGTCTCCTTGGTTTGCGTCTGCCGTTGTGCGGCGGGACTGGTTAAAAAGCTGCTTACTCACCTCAAAAATCAGGGCCTGAACTTGCCGCATAGGGAACAGTCAGCGGATATCAAAATGCTCATCGCAAGGCCTCCGCTGCGGCGGTATGGAGGGCGTGGCCGATGGCGGTCCAGACCTGGTCGCCAATCACCTGGCCCGCAGGCACCAGGCGGCCCTGGCTGAGCACGCCATGCATCTGGTCGTTGTGGTGCACGGCGGTCACGCGCACACCGGCCTGGTCCAGCCTATGGGCGTAGTCCCGGCCCTCATCGCACAGCGGGTCATGGGCAACTGTCAGCACCAACGCCGGTGCGGTACCAGCCAGACTGGCTGCACGCAGGGGCGAGGCCCGCCAGTCAAGACGGTCTTTCGAATCGGGGGTGTAGTGGGCGATGAAGTAGTGCATGGTGGCCGCCGTCAGCGGCAAGTCGGTCGTGATGCGACGGTAGGACTCAGTCGACGCGGTCAGGTCCACCACCGGGTACAGCAAGGCCTGGTAGGCAAGCGGAGGGGCTGCGCCGTCACGGCTCATGAGCGCCAGTACTGCGGCCAGGTTGCCCCCTGCACTATCACCACCCACACCGATGGCAGCCGGCTGTATCTGCAGCAACTCGGCGTGGTCGGCCACCCATTGGAGCGCGATCGCAGCATCATCGAGTGCGGCAGGAAAAGGGTACTCTGGCGCCAACCTATAGTCCACCGCCACCACGCAGATACCGGCGACCGTGGCCAGTCGGCGGCACAGGCGATCATGGCTGTCGAGATTGCCGATGACCCAGCCACCACCATGGAGAAACACCATGCAGGGCAAATGCTTGTGGGGGTCGGTGCCATGGCCGCGGTAGACACGCAATGTCAAGTCGCCAGCCGATGTGGCGATTGCCATATCGCGCACGCTGGCCACGTCGCCGCCGGGTGACTGCGTCACCTCCCAGCTCGCGGCATAGGCCCGCCGGGCTGAGATCGGATTCAGAGTCTCAAACGGCGGCCGAGCGGCCTGGCGCATCAGCGCAAGCAAATTCTGGGCGGCGGGATCAAGCGTGGACATAGTTAGGGATCAAGGTGTCTTGTGCGCGAATTATGGAGAAGTGAATTTCAGTTGTCAACACATCTGTTGACTATGTTGCAGATGCGCGCACCCGCTTCGCTGAAGACGCTTTGGCAGGGACCAGTCCGCCCAGCACCATATCGGCGAAGGCCAGACCGATGTCTCGCCCGCTGACCTCAGACTTCTGCGGCACAAACCAACGGTTGCTCCAGCCGATCATGCCGATGATCCCGTAGGCGGTGACCCGTGCTGTCGTCAGGGAACGCAGCGAGCCATCGTCCAGGCCCTCCTGCACGATGGCGATGAACACCTCCTCGTATTGGCGGTTCAGGCTGCGCATGTAGCGGGACCAATCGGTCCGGTCGCTCTCAACATGGGACAGGTTCTCGCGGATGTAGACATAAAGCAGTGGGTAGTGGGTGGCGTAGGACTCCATCAGGGAGACAATCAGGGTCCGCAGCTTTTCCGGCGCCGATGCCTTGGAGGCATGCACAGCCTGCGCCGTTGCGACATTGGCCTCGGACACTTCGCGCACCACCTCGTCGTACAGCTCGCGTTTGTTTGCGATGTAGTAATAGAGCGACGCGCGATTGGTATTCAAGGCATCGGCCACCGCACCCAGGCTGGTGCCACGGAAGCCCTGTTTGTTGAATACCTCGGCTGCGACCCGGGCGATCTCGCGCTTGCGTTCCTGGTAGATCTCCGAGCCCTTCACCGTGGCCAAGGACCGGCGCTGCCCGATACCGCTTTCGGGCACTTCCTCACTTTTTGGCTTGCGCGGAAGCCTGGCCGGTGCTTTGGTTTTGGTTTTGACTTTGGTCTTGGGTGTTGGGTTCATGCTTGGACTCAAAATAGAAGAGGCGCAAGAGTGCGCTAGCTGGCGGTCCAGCGGGGTGACCGCTTTTGACTGAAGGCCTGCGCACCTTCGCGGGCATCATTGGACGCGACAATGGTTTCGAGCATCTCGCGCTGGCGGGCCCATATCTCAGCAATTGGCCAGGATGGTGCTTCGGTCATGACCCTTTTTGTCATCTGTACCGCCAGCGGACCATTGGCCGCAATGGTACGCGCCAGGGCCAGCGCACCATCAAGGGCGCCACCGGGTTCCGTCAGGCGATTGACCAGCCCCCATTGACGTGCCTCGGTCGCGGTCATCAGCTCGCCCGTCAGGGCATATTCCAGGGCAATTTGCCGCGGGATACGCTGGGGCAGCCGCAGCAGGCCACCGGAGCCAGCGATCAGTCCGCGCTTGACCTCTGGAATACCGAAGCGGGCGTTGTCGGCAGCCACCACCAGGTCACATGCCAGCGCCAGCTCGCAGCCGCCGGCCAGGGCGAAACCTTCCACCGCCGCAATCACGGGTTTGGCGGGCGGCGTCTCGGTCATGCCGGCCAAACCGCGCCCTTCCAACTCAACCCGCTCACCACGCAGGAAGGCCTTGAGGTCCATACCCGCGCAGAAGTGGGCTCCGGCACCGGTCAGGATGCCCAGACTGAGGCTGGCGTCGCCATCCAGCTCGTCCATCGCGCGCGCTATGGCCTCCGACGTGGCTCGGTCAATGGCGTTGCGGGCCTGCGGCCTGTGAATGGTGACGATCAGGATCGCTCCTTCCCGGCGGACCAGCACTGTTTCGTCGCCGGTTCCCGGCGCTGTCATTGGACACCACCCTGCAACAGCTCGGCCCTAAGGCCGGCACGGTCACGAATGACCCGGCCTGCAACAACCCGTCCACCCTCAACCCGCACAATGCCGTTCGCATGCAACACGTTCAACCGAGTCGAGGCCGGCAGGCCTATCAACCCGCCACGGTAGAACCCAGTCTGGCGAACATGAAACGCCACCTCGGATCCGGATGAAAACAGCACTGTGATGTCCAAATCCTGCACGCTGAAGTCCAGGGCCATGCCGGTGATGTGTTCATCGTCGCAGCGAATCGCCGACTCTGAGCACGGCCATGCATGTCCGAGCCACTGGCGCACCACCGCCTCAGCCTGGGAGTTTGGCGGCAGCGGTGCCGTGTCCCAGGGCGCTGGCGCCGGGGCGTCAACCGCGTCGCCGACACCGGATTTCAACTGCCGCTGTCGCGTCAGGTAGTCTTCCTGCGCCACACATCCGCTGAGCTGGTGACCATTGCTCTGGTAGATCGCAACACCGGACCAGCAAGCGATGCGGCCACCGACTGCAGCCCCGTGCTGGGTAAACCAGACCGCCACCTCGTTGGTTCCGGCAAGCACCTGGTGCACCGTCATGCCCAGACCTGGAAACTGGTCCATCTGCTTTTGCACGGCGGGCAACCATTGCTCATCCCGCCCTGCAAAGGTGTATTCACCAATACTCAGGGCGTAAGTCGGCGTAGCGAACTCGCGGGCCGCGCTGGCATCGTGCCGATTGAAATAATCAACCACCCAGCGCCGCGCCAACGACACTGCATCACAGGCCGGTACGGTCACGCTCGCGGGCTCAAGCTTGGCCATGGCTGATACGGAGTTCGCGTTTGAGCAATTTACCCGAGGCGTTACGCGGCAGGCTATCGGCAAACACCAGAACGGTCGGGCATTTGTAGTGAGCCAGTCGCTCACGCACATAGTCGATCAGCGCCTGTGCTTGCACCTCGTGCCCGGGCCGGAGCACCACCACGGCCTTGGGTGTTTCGCCCCAGCGGGCATGCGGTACACCAATCACGGCCACCTCCTGGATGGCTGGGTGACCGCTAAGCGCGTTTTCCACTTCGGCCGGGTAAATGTTCTCTCCGCCAGAAATGATCATGTCCTTGAACCGGTCAAACAGATAGACGTAACCTTCGGCATCCTGGTAGGCCGCATCGCCCGTGCGCAGCCACCCGCCGGGCAGGATGGTCTGGGCCGTGGCATCGGGCTTGTTCCAGTAACCCCGCATCACCATGCCTGAGCGCACCCAGATCTCGCCCACCGAACCAGTGGGGGCATCGCCGAGCGTGGTCGGGTCAATGATGCGCAGCTCAACCCAAGGCATGGCCCGGCCGCAAGAGCGCAGCAAGCCGGCGCGCTCGCCACCCGGATCGTGGTCCTCTGGCACCAGCACTACGATCGTGCCAGAGGTCTCGGTCATGCCATAGGCCTGCATGAAGCGGCATCGCAACACCTTCAACGCTCGATTCAACAACACATCGCCAATGGGTGACGCCCCGTACATCAGCAACTGCATGCTCGACAGATCAGCCTGTTCTACCCCAGGCGTCTCCAGCAGCGCCTGCACCACCGCCGGAACGAAAAAAGTGTGCGTAACGCGGTAGCGTTCAATATTGGCAATCGCCTGCGCGGTGTTGACCTCGCGCATCAGAACGGTATGACCACCCACTGCCATGGTGCTCATGCCGTAGCCACTTCCGCCGATGTGGAACATGGGCATCGCCACGAGGTTGACACTGTCTCGCCCCATACCCCAGGATTCAGCACCCAGGCGCAACGTGAAGGACATGCCGCTGTTGGTGAGCATCACCCCCTTGGGCAGACCCGTGGTACCGGATGTGTAGAGCAGCAGCGTGACATCATCGGGCTGCCCGGCATGACCTGGGTCGGAGGCGGGCCCGGCAGCCCGCCATGCGTCGTACTCCTCGCCCAAGCCGATGATGCGGCGCAGTCCTGGCAACTGGCGCGACGCCTCGTTCAGCATCGATTGCTCCGTTGAGCCGACGATCAGGACCGTTGGCCTTGCATCGGCCATGATGGCAGCAATCTCAGGCGGTGCGAGGCGCCAGTTGAGGCCCACCAGGATCGCGCCGATCTTGCTGCAGGCAAAGATCAGTTCATAGAATTCAGCCCGGTTTCTGGTCAGCAGCGCCACCCGGTCACCAGCGCGAACACCTTCCACATGCAAGGCGTTGGCCGACTGTGAACTCAATGCGTGAAGTTGTTCAAACGACCAGGTCACCCCCTCGAACGTCAGGGCCGGCGCGTTCGGGGTGTCCGCCGCATGCCGGCGGATGATGTCTGCGAGCGTGAAGGACATGGCGGGCTCTCAGTAGCTTTTGGGCAATCCCAGGCTGTGTTGTGCGATGAAATTCAGAATCATTTCCCGGCTGACCGGTGCCGTCTTGTGCAGTCGCGCAATGAACCATAGGTCAGCCAGCCCGTACTCCAGAGCCATACCGTTGCCGCCGTGGGTTTGTATGGCCTGATCCAGGGCCTCCAGCGAGGCATCGGCAGCCGCAAATTTGGCCATGTTGGCCGCCTCGCCAGCATCCCCTGACCCCATGTCAAACAGCTGCGCCGCCCGCGCCGTCATCAGACGCGCCTGCTGCACAGCCATATAGGCCTTGGCCAGTGGATGGGCAATGCCCTGGTGCGCGCCGATCGGCGTACTCCAGACGCTGCGCTCATTGGCATAGGCAGCGCCCTTCTCGATGGCAAAGCGCGCGATGCCATTGTTGATCGCGGCGGCACACACCCGCTCGGGATTGAGGCCAGCAAACACATGTCGCAAGCCCTGCCCCTCCTGGCCGACCAGGGCGTCGGCAGCCAGCGCCACATTGTCAAAATACAGCATGAACTGGGTCTCCGGCACCTGCAAGGCCGTCTCGATGGGTGTCATGGTGATCCCGGGCGCCGTGGCTGGCACGATAAACAGGGACAACTTGGAGCGCCCCTTCTCGTCCAACGCTTCGCCCCGTGCCACCACCATGATGGCATCTGACTCGTCAACTGCGGAGGTCCAGTACTTGGCGCCATTGAGCAGCCAGCCCTCGCCACTGCGTGTGGCGGTGGTGGTCACCTTGTGCGTGTTGGTACCGGCGTTGGGCTCGGTAATGGCAAAGGCCAGTTTGAGCTTGCCGCTGGCCAGGCCAGGCAGCCAAGTCTGCTTCATGGCTTCGCTGCCATGCTGCTCGATGATTGGCGCGCAGATGGAGCCAATCACCAGCGACAGCATCGGGCAGCCCTGCGCAGCCGTCTCCTCGACCACGACGTTGTAATCTGCCAGGCCACTGCCACCGCCACCGTATTGCTCCGAGATGTGAACACCCAGAAAACCCGCCTGCGCCAAGGCATTCCACAGCTCGACGGGCTTTGCTTTACGTTTGACGACCTCCTGAAAATACCGGCGTCCGAAGCCGCCCACCAGTTTGCCAACGCTGTCCCGCAACAAGGGGTGATGCTCTGCCGTGTCGACGAGCGCGGAACCGAAAATACTGGACATCAAGTTACCCCATTCAATTGAAATCAGTCAGGCCGCAGCAGCCGGCCACTCAAAAAAACCCTTGCCCGACTTTTGGCCTAACTCGCCGCGAGCGACCATGTCTTCGAGCAGGCGCGGCGGCGCATAGCGGTCCCCGAGCGCCACGCTGAGATGGCGGGCAATGTCCAGCCGAACATCCAGGCCCACCATGTCGCTCAGCCGCAGCGGACCCACGGGATGCCGGTAAGCCACCACCATGGCTCGGTCGATGTCGTCGGCACTGGCCACACCATCCTGCAGCATGCGCATGGCCTCCAGCGACGCAATGAGATCGAGCCGGCTGGTCGCAAAACCGGGTACGTCCTGCACGGTGATGGTCACCTTGCCGGTGGCCTCGGCGAAACTGCGAGCCAGCAGCAGGATGTCAGGCCGGGTCAGACTGCCGCGCACCAACTCCACCATGGGCAGTGACCAGACCGGATTGAAGAAATGCATACCCAGGAACAGCCCCGGATCCTTGAGCGAGCCGGCCAGAACATCGATCGACAGGGCGCTGGTATTGCTGGCTATGACGCGCGGCGAACGCTGCTCAATGCCAGTCAAAACCTGCTGCTTCAAGGTCAGGCGCTCAGGCACGGTCTCCACCACCAGGTCCAGGCCCAAAGGCAACTCAGCGACAGATGCCACGCGCTGTAAGGCGTTTGGCAGTTGGGCAGCCTGCTCCGCTGTGAGCTTGCCGCGACGAGCCCCTGATGCGGCGGTTTGTGCGATGGTCAGCAACATGGCGTGAGCCCGCGCCTCGTCAGGCTCGACCACCCAGGTGGTCCAGCCGGCCGCGGCGTAGACATAGGCAATGCCGACTCCCATCGTGCCACCACCCACAACCGCGATTGCGGGTGCGACTCCAAGTGTGGATTGATCCATATGTATTGACATCGCCGTTTCACTCACATGAGAAGAAGTCATGTTGAAATCATATCAGTCAACGCTAGTGTTGACAACATGTCTGAATAAGTTTTTCTGTGTCGTGGAAGAAAAAATTTTTTTTGAGGTACCGCTCAGCGATGGCGGCGCCACGCCAGGCTGGGTCTGGACCTCAGGCCGGCGATGGGGCCGGGACGTCTCCGCTACTGACGGGCGCTTTGGCCCGCACCATGGCGAGCACCAGTGTCGCGATGCGCTGGGCCGCCTCGGGCTGAGTCAGCCGCCCGCCAGAGCGGTACCAGACCGGCGACCAACCCACGATGCCGCCTATGGCCAGCGCCGTCAGCGGCACATCCTCCACCACGAACTCACCAGCCACCACCCCCTCTTGCAGCAGGGCGGCGAAGCGCCGGTCGAAGCCGCGCCTGAGCTCATTGATCGCCTCACGGTCTTCCGGGTTGAGGTGTGTTTCTTCTCGGCTGTAGATGACCGCATGGGGCTGGTGATCCAGCACCGCCATCATGAAATCGCGGACCAGCGTCTCGAGCTTTAAGGTGGCGCTGACCTGATCCGCTGTGACCCGGTTCAGGGCGTCATGCGCGACCCGGATCGCCCGGGAACAGATGTCAGCGAGCAGTTCGGACTTGGAGCGGAAATGCGCATAAATGAAAGGCTTGGTGACCTTGATGGCGTCGGCCACCTGCTCCAGCGTGGTGTTGGTGAAGCCCTGGGTGTAAAACAGCTCCACTGCGGCACTGACGATGCGCTCGCTTTTCAGTCGTGAGACCGCGTCACGGATGTGTTCTTGCTCGCTGGCACCGCCCGGACTGAGGCGGGTTTTTACCGGGGCTTTGGTCTTGGCCACCACGGGGGCTTTGGCGGGTTTGCTCATGCGCTTGATGGTCTCCTGGGTTCGGGGTTTCTCGCGAGGTCAGGTGTGGAAACCGCCGTTGATTTGTACCCCCTGCCCAGTGATGTGGGTGGCCAGGCCGCTGGCGAGGTAGAGCATCAGGTTGGCCACCTCATCGGGCGTGGCATAGCGCCCGTCCGGAATCATCGCTGAGCGTTGCTCCCGCAGGCCAGAGGCATTGTCCGGGGATTGCAGCGCCTCGATGTCGCGCAACATGGGCGTATCGACCGGACCGGGGCACACCGCGTTGACGCGAACACCCTTGCGCGCCACTTCCAACGCCGCCGACTTGGTCAGCCCCAGCACGGCGTGCTTGCTGGCGGTGTAAGGCGCCAAGTGGCGGGTACCGATGTAGGCGCCCAGCGATGCCGTGTTGACCACAGCGCCACTGCGCTGCGCCAGCATCACCGGCAGCACATGCTTCATGCCCAGAAACACGCCCTTCACATTGATGGCCATCACCTTGTCAAACAAGTCGTCGGGGTAGTCCACCAGCGGCAGCACAGCCCCTTGCCAAGCGGCATTGTTCATGAACACATCGATGCGGCCCCAGGCCTGCATGGCCTGCGCCACATAGCTGGCAACATCCTCGGCCAGGCTCACATCAGCCCGGCAAAAATCGGCCTGCGCGCCCAGGGCCTGCACCTGACGCGCTGTTTCTGCGCCACTGACGGCGTCCAGATCCACCGCCAACACCTTGGCCCCTGCACGGCCAAGTGCCAGTGACACCGCGCGGCCGATACCACCGCCCGCACCGGTGACGATGGCCACCTGGTCATCAAACGCGATCTTCATGCGGGCAAAGCCTGTGCGGCCGGCGCAGCTGGGGACGGGCTGTTCAGGGCCACCGGCCGCAGCACAAAGCCTGAGTAGCCGTCGGCCGCGCACTGCGCCAGGATGCGCCGGTAACCGCGAACGCCGCCCGAATAGGGCATGAAGACGCGTGGCTTGCCAGCCACTTCGGCGCCGTTGTAATACGAGTCCGTGCTGAGGTAGAGCGTGGCCTTGACGCGCTCATTGACGTGGGCCACCCAGTCCTGCTCCGCCTGCTCGGTCGCTTCAATCTCGAGCAGGTGGTCGCGGTCCATCTTGCCGATCAGCGCCGCCAGCCAGTCAATCTGCTGTTCCGTGGAGAGCAGCACGTTGCTCAACAGCGACGGGCTGCCGGGCCCGCACACAATCAGCAGGTTGGGAAAATCAGCCACAGCCACGCCGAGCTGGGTGACGGGTCCATCGGCCCATTTCTGCTTGAGTGTCAGACCGCGCCGACCGACGATGTCGGCCTTGAGCAATGACCCGGTGAAGGCGTCGAAGCCGGTGGCATAGATGATGACGTCCACCGGGTGCAGTTTCTCCGTGGTGCGAATCCCTTCCGGCACGAACTCGACGATGGGCGCCTCCCGCACGTCAGCCAGCGACACGTTGGGCCGGTTGAAGGCCTTGAAGTACCCGCTGTCCACCGAGGGCCGACGGGCGGCAAAGGCGTGATTTTTAGGCGTGAGCTTGTCGCGCAGCACCGGGTCGTTAATCTGTTCACCGATCTTGCGCCGGATGAAGTCGGCTGCCGTGTCGTTGGCTGGCTTGGACAGCAGAATGTCGTAGTAGGCCAGCGCAAAGCCAAAGCCCAGGCGATTCCAGGCCGCCTCGTACACCGGCTCGCGCTCCTCAGGCGTCGCCTCCAGCGCCGACTTTTTGTTGGGCATGAAACCCAGACCGGTGGGTGAGTTCAAGGCCTGCTCGCGGCGCGCCCGGTAATTGGCCTTGACCTGCCGGTCTTCCTCATCCAACACCGGGGCATTCGCCGCCGGGATGCTGTAGTTGGCGGTACGTTGAAACACCGTCAGGTGAGCCGCCTCTTTGGCAATCACCGGCGTCATCTGCATGCCCGAGGAGCCCGTCCCGATGATGGCCACGCGTTTGCCGGCCAAGTCGACGGGATGCTTTGGCCAGACGCCACTGTGAATCACCTCACCCTGGAATGTCTCCTGCCCGGGGTAGCCCGGCTGCTTCGTGGTAGACAGTTGACCCACACACATCATCAAAAACTGGCCCGACCACTGGCGCCCGTCTTCTGCACTGACCGTCCAGCGTCCGCCCGCCTCGTCGTAAGCAGCACGCGTCATGCGGGTACTGAATTGGATGTGCTGTCGCAGGTCAAAACGGTCAGCCACGTGGTTGATGTAACGCAGGATCTCAGGCTGGGTGGCGTAGCGCTCGGTCCAGCGCCACTCCTGCTCCAGTTCAGGCGAGAAACTGTAGGAGTAGTCGTAGCTTTCCACGTCACAGCGGGCACCCGGATAACCGTTGTGGTACCAGACACCACCCAGGTCCGGGCTGGCTTCCAGCACCTGCACCGTCTTGCCCATGTTGCGCAGGGTGTACAGGGCCCGCAGGCCCGCGAAACCCGCGCCAATCACGATCACATCCACATCTGTCATGAACCATCACTCCAAAAACACCCGTGACTGCCGGCGATGCCGCCGGGGCCTCATCGCAGACCGGCTTAACATTCTGCGAAGCTAATTCTGATTGGGATGCTATCATACTAAGCAGTATCTTTGATATTTTTTTCTTTCACACTCAAGAAAAATTTTTGGAAAATTTGATTGTTTTACACTGGAGATTACGTTACATTCTTTTGAGTAAACAAACGTACTGACCGGTAAAATATATTTGTTAACCTGCCAGAACGATCAGCAAGGAGTACCTCATGCCCACGCCACCAGAACCGAAGCCAGCAGCGCCACACGCGGCCATTGGGCGCGTGTACGACCGCCAGTCGGCATTGGCAAGGCGTTTTCCTGCATGGCAGGCCCGCACGCTGGACCAAATGCTTGACGCTGCGGCCGCCGAGTTCCCCACGCGCCCCTACCTGATCACCGACACGCAAACCTGGACCTACAGCGACATCCAGGCCTGGTCAGAACGGCTGGCCGCCGGGCTGTTGGCCGCAGGCGTGCAGCCCGGGGACCACGTGGCCATGCTGATGGCCAACCACCCCGAATTTGTGGCGGTCAAATTTGCCATCTCGCGGGTCGGGGCCGTGGCGGTGCCGATCAACTTCCTAAACCGGCGCGACGAACTGGGCTACGTGCTGCGCCAGTCCGACGCGGTGTTGCTGGTCACCATGGACAGCTTTCGCGGCCTGGATTACCTGGGTTTTCTGGATGAACTCGCCCCTGGCTGGGCGACCCACGGCGGCGGCGCGGCATTTCCCCGCCTGAAACAGGTGGTGGTGTTTCCCGCCAGTGGCCAGCCCTTGCGAGCGGGCGCCAAGGCGCTGAGCAGCTTGGGCGATGGCGCCGCACCGTGGCAGCCCGTGGCGCACCCGGGGCCGGCCTCCAACAGCGACATCATCTACACCTCAGGCACCACCGGCTCACCCAAGGGCGTGATGCTCAGCCACGACATGATGCTGCGCGCCGCCTTTGGCAGCGCCTGGGGCCGCGCGTTTGAAGACGGCCGCCGCG
>RFWA01000002.1 GCA_009922295.1 Betaproteobacteria bacterium | reverse complement strand
GGAGCTCGATTACACCACTGGCTTGATCGACTGCAAGCAGTCCATCCCGGCATGACACGACAATTCCTCCCCTATGCCGTGGAATGGCGACACCCACTTCCTGGCCAACTTTTACTGAATGCAGCTGCTTGGTCACTGGGTCAAAACGGTAGATCGTCCCTCCGAATGACTCTACGAAAAGAAGCGTTGACGTTGCGCTGTCCCAGATCGGTCCCTCGCCCACCTCGCAGTGCAGATCAAGTACCACCTCCAAAGTGGCGGAATGGTCAACTCTGGTCATTGCCATTGCTTGTTCGGCAAGCTCATGCGTGCACATGCACCGCTACTTCGCAGGGTTAGCATTTCCACCCCATACTTGCGGATGGAGGGGCTTCTGTAATTAGGTAGCATCCGCTGTCACTCAGAGTTACCTGAGCTCGAATCCTGGGTACCCTTGAGTGGCTTCGCCACCAACATGCTTGCGAAAGCGTGGTGCACCTCCTGCGTAAATCAGATACCGGATCCCTGGTGCTCGATCAACGTTTGAGTTGTAGCCGGTAAACCAAGACTGTTCACTTCCGAACAGGATGCGCTGAGCCCATTTCCGGACTTCTACTCCCCACGCTTCTTCGGTATCCCTGCGCGCTTCCAGCCTGGTCACACCGTGAAGATAAGCATATTGGAGCAGGTCCGTGCACCAGTCCACCGCTTCTTCAATACCTCTGGGAAAGTTGGTCGCCACGGAGCCACTCTGTGGGCCTGCCAGCGTTAGTAGATTGGGAAATCCATTCACTGCCAGACCGTATGCCGCAATGGGACCATCCTTCCACTTGTCCTTCAATCGCTGGCCGTCAACGCCGCGAATATCGATCTTGTCGAAGGCGCCGGTAATTGCGTCAAAGCCAGTAGCGTAGACAATGATGTCGAACTCATGTTCCTGAGCGCTCGTGATGATCCCGGTTTCGGTGATGCATTCGATGGGCGTCTCGCTGATGTCGACGAGCGTCACGTTGTCACGGTTGTACACTTCGTAATATTTCGTTTCCATGGGCACACGGCGCGTGCCGAAACCATGATCCTTGGGAATCAACTTTTCCGCAACTCTTGGATCTTTGACGCGCTCTCGAATCTTGCGAGCGACGAACTTGGACATCTCTGCGTTTGCAGCAAAGTCAGTAAGAACATCCTTGAAGTTTCCGATCCATATGCCAAAGCCGGGCGACGCATAAAGCTCTTCCCAAAACGCCTCCCGCTCGCCTGGCGACACATCCAGCGCCTTCCTTGGATCGACATCGTGAACAAAGCCACCAGCGGTGCTTTTGCATTTCTTGAATATCTCCGAATAGCGACTTCGGATCTCTTGCATTTGCTCCAAGGAAATTAAGGCATTGTTCAGCGGTGCGCACCAGTTCGGACGCCGCTGGAACACTGTCAGGCTATCTACCTTGTCGGCGATCTCCGCAATGAATTGCACTCCCGTGGCTCCAGTACCGATTACAGCCACACGTTTTCCACGAAACTCGACCGGTTCTCTCGGTGCGTGGTAGGTGTGAAAAGAAAGCCCCTTGAACCGGGAGACTCCGGGATAGCGCGGAAGGGTAGGTTCAGAAAGTAGACCAATGGCAGTCAGCAGGAAACGCGTTGTGAGTAAACGATCGTCAGACAGGCCCACACGCCACAAGCGCTCCTGCTCATCCCAGACGGCCGACGTCACCGAGCATCCGAACTGCATCAACTTGCGCAGATCAAACTTTTCAACTACGTACTGAAGGTACCGTTCGGTTTCGGGTCGAGACGCAAATCGCTCCGACCAATTCCATTCCTCAAGAACCTCCGGGCTGAATGAGTAACCATAGGTCTCGCTTTCCGAGTCGAACCTGCACCCGGGGTACCGATTCCAGTACCAGGTCCCGCCAACGTCATCGGCGCGTTCTATGACTGTGGCCGGCAGGCCCATCTTCTTCAGATGCAGTGCTTGGTAGATACCGCAGACTCCTGCGCCAATAACGATTGCCTGATATTGAGGCGACTCTTTCGAAGACCAATTCATGTGCAGCAACTCAGCGTCTAGAACGTTTCCTATTTGAGCAAGTTCAGCCGAATTGCTGGCCCGCCCGAAGAATCGCCTTATAAATCTTCAACCTTGAGTTTAACTTGAGACATCCTGAGCGTCAACTAACGTGTTGACAGATTTCTGGCGCTTTAGACCGTTGAAATTGATCGCGCAGGCACGTGACTCTAGCGGTTCAGGGCGATTTCGACGAACTCAGGGAGCATGTCGTGCGCGCCTGATCCTTGATTCCTGTATCGATATCGAGGAGTTTTTTGGGAACTTGTTCAGCCACGGCTGGGCGAGTATTGCCGTAGGAAGTCGTGGCGGTATCGATGGCCCGCAGCCTCGACCTCAATGCACTGGATGGGTAAACATAAAAACAACTCCTGCAAGTCCGGTGCAGTCCTCTCTTGCGCTGTGATCAGGTATCATCAAACTAAGATGCTCGAAAGCCTGACCGCAAAGCGCAGGAACAAACTGCCTGAGCAACGTTGCACCATACCGAACAGTAGGCGCAACACTGTTCAGCTCAGCTTGGGAGGTAACATATTCTCTTTCTGACCTGCCTTTTACGGAATGAGGGCGGCACTGGACATCATTCAATTCATGACGGCTAGAAGAATTCGCTCGAAATCGGACCCGGCTTTATCGACGACCAACATCGGGCGTCGAAGGGAAGCTAATTCGAAGGATGGCAGCGACTTCTATGCCGACAGGCGGCACGATATTCTTCGTGCTGCGGGAGAGATTTTTAAAGAGAAGGGATACGAGTCGGCCACAATGGCGGACATCGCATTGAGGTTAGGTACGGATCGCGCGACTATTTACTACTACGTGAGTTCGAAATCAGAGCTAATGCAGAGTGTGGTTCGCGAGGTTACCAATCGCAACGTAACGGCCATCGAAGAAATAGTGCGTTCCAATTACCCGGCGCGGGAAAAGCTTCGCCTTGCCTTTGTTACACAAATGGAGTGCTACAAGAGCTCCTACCCGTATCTCCACGTTTTCCTGCAGGAAAAGTTTCCCACCTTGGCGCGGGACCGAAGCGGTTGGAACAACGAGATCAGGGACTTTTCAAAGCGTTATTTCAAGGCTTTTGGCTCGATCATCCAGCAGGGCGTGGAGGGCGGCGAAATGAATTCTGATCTACCTCCTGAGCTCAGCACACATGCCGTCATTGGAATGATTAATTGGGCCCACCGTTGGTACAAGCCGGATGGAAATCTATCGCCGGAACGCATTGGTGACGGCTTTGCAAAACTAATTCTCGACGGACTCTTGGCCCAGCCGTGTTCGAGGAAAGGCAGATTATCAAAGTGATCGGTTGACTAAAACAACATTCCAAAGAATCCATGGGGTCAGTGTGAGACCGAATAAACGGTGCACTAAGGGCAGTTGGCGATTCTCTAGCCCCGAGTAACCCTAGTTTCATTTCAACCAACTGGCCTTCACGAAAACCGGGGTGATTCGGTCCCAATATGCTGTGCGGCGCGCCTGAGGCTGGCGATCGCCTGTGCCATTAGTGGGTTCTCCAGCTGTGCAGATATAACTCCGACGCCAATGACGCACCGTACAGATCCGTCGGGCGTGAACACCGGCACGGCGATGGTTGTTACACCTTTGGTGAATGCTCCGCGATCCATCGAGTATCCAGAATGTCGAACGGCCTCCACCTCTTCAAGCCACGCCGGGAATTCCATTGGCATCTGCCACCTGACTTTGGAGAAAACACTGCGCAAACGCGACCGACTGTAGTTTCCGAACGCTGCAAGACAGCGACCGGCTGCACCGGACATCAGGGGTACTCGCCCTCCAAGGGTCACGTTGAGCGACATGGACACAGGAGGGTGAGCGAATGCGATTAGCACCATGTGATTGTCGTCGCTGACTGCAGAGGCCGTCGCAGTGACCCCGTAAGCTCCCGCAATTGAATTCAGGTGCGGCTGAACAAGGGCAGCCAGCGGATCCTGCCTCTGGGCTGCCCAGGCGAGTTCCACGATCTTGGGTCCAAGTCTGTAGGTCTTGGTTCGGGAATCGGACGTCACCAACCTCATCGCGACCAGCTCCCGCAAGATGTGCAGGCAGCTACTTGGCAAGATATTGACGGACCGAGCAACCTCCGACAAGTTCATTGGGCCGTTAGCGGCCGCCAATTGCGACAGAATTGAAGCCGCTCGCCGAACTGCAGGAACTTTTTTTCCTTGCCGTTCAGTCTCGGGCGTGGTCTCGCCGTTCGATGGTTTCGGCAGGATGCCGCTTTCCTCGATTCGATTCACGTGTGTGCTGCCCATCGTTGCCCGAGCGAGCTTGTGACGCTCCAGCGGAAACCTGCCCACTCAACTGCCGCGCATGGTCACGCCGGTGCCTTCCCAGAATGCTTTTCGCACTTCACTTCGCTGCAGCTTGCCGACCGGGGTGCGAGGCAGCGGCTGGGTCCGGAACTGCACGATCGATGGGCGCTTGATCTTGCCTAGCCGCTGTTCGCACGTTCGGATCACTTCTTCGGCATCAAGCACTGCCCCTTCATGCAGAACGATGACGGCGGCTGGGGTTTCTCCAAACCGGTCGTGAGGAGCTCTGACTACAACGACCTCTCTAACTTGGGACAGGTCCCCGATCACCATTTCGAGTTCGGCGGGCCAGATGTTGAACCCGCCGGAAATGATCAGGTCGTCCTTGCGGTCGGACAGGTAGAGAAAGCCATTCGCATCAATCCTTCCAATGTCGCCTGTCAGCACCCAACCGTCCACGATACGTTCTTTAGTGAGCTCGGGGGCATTCCATATCTCGCCAATTTGTCCGTCAACCAGTAGCGCGATCTCGCCGACCCCGCCCGGTGCAAGCGGCTTGTTGTCGTCTCCTCGAATTTCAATCCTTGTAAATGGCGCAACCCTTCCAGCCGATAGTAGTGGCTCAGACCCTGGCACGTTGCTAAACCATTCTTTGGGTGACATCCAGACGGCCGGTGTCGCTTCAGTCTGGCCGTAAAACTGGTTGAGCGTATCGCCGAAGATTTCCCTCGCCTTGACGGCCGTCTGTGGAAGCATTGGGGAGCCGCTAATGACAAGTGCCTTGAGCTTTGAAAATTCCAATTTTGTCTTGGCTGCCTCGGCGAGAAGATCGCTTACCAGCGTTGGTACGGCAAACATGTAACCGCCATGTTTGGACATGAGGGTGAGTGTGGTCTTCGGATTGAAAACTGGCTCAAGAACGTTGTACCCCCCGCCAAACCAAACTGGCAGGAACAGATAGCCCGACCCGTGAGAAATTGGAGCCACGTGTATGCAGGCATCCCCTAATTCAAAGGGTGGCAGACGGTAGGTGAGGTCCCTCTGCATGTTCATCCAGGTTCTATGTGAGAACCCCATTCCTTTTGGAAGTCCAGTCGTTCCCCCTGAGTGCCGGATGATGTAGTAGTCGTTGAGATCGACTTTTGGGTCAGGATCCACATCAGAAAACTGCGCCAGCCAGGCCTCGTATCCTTCGTCCCGAACGACGACGTGTTCCAAGGTGTTCACGAGTTCCTTCACCCCCATAACCTCGTGCATATGTTTGGCGTCCACAACCAGGGCTTTGCATCCGGTATGGCGCATCATGTGTGCATGGGCCTCCGGGGAGTTGCGCTTGTATAGTGGTACGCGAACAAAATTGCCGATCGCCATGGCAATCAGAAAGTCGGCCGCCTCAAGGCTGTTGTCCTCGAGTACCGCAATCTTGTCCTGCGGTTTCAGGCCGAGTGCAAGCATGGCGTTGGCGAACCTGATCCCTCGCTCCCATGCCTGGCGATAAGTCAGGGTTCGGTCACCACATACGATGGCCCGCTTGTCGGCGCTCCATTGCGCAGACCGCCACATCGCGTCACGCACATTGATCATTTCTGCTCCTATTAGGTATTGACTGTCCTATGCCTGCCCGGTCCACAGGGATCAACGATCTGTGTCGTCACATGCACCACAACTCCGAAAACTTACGACATTTTTTCCGATCCTCGAAACCTATATTGCGAGTGGTACTTGCCACTCGATTCCACCACAAGGATACCTTGTCAAAACTTGTCTCTGGCACGCCCAATTTGTGGGGATTCGGATGTAAGTGCAATGCATGCATTCTCCAGTCGCGGTTCCAACATCAAGGCCACGCGCGTTCGTATCGCTCCGCCAGGTGCTTCGTTCTCTCGTTTGACGCGATCACGGATTTGCAGAAACAGGCTCAGTGTGTGCGAGGCCGCCAGATCCAGCGCCAAGGCCATGAAGTGCGAGCAGCCGGCCGTGCCGCCCAAGATTTCGCGCACACTCGAGCTGAACCCGCTGCTGATGCGCAGGCCTATTAGGCGCTGCATGGGGGCCAGGCTAGCCATACATTCCGGATAAGGTTGCACTATTGTCCGTGGCTCGACGCTCATGATGACCAGATCAGGGACGCTGAGAGTACCTTCCAACACCAACGAGTGCACTGTCTCTGGCCCGTCTGGGGACTGGAAGACATCTTCAAGGGATGCACGAAACTTTACGAGCGACGGGCTGACGGGCTCAATCCCTAGCCGCTTGACCCGCTCCATGTTCATATCTGTACGCATTGCCTTATCCCCTACCTTCGGACGGATTTTCAGTTGTGTTTGCAAAATCGTCGCTCTTCAGCGGTGTAACAACAGCACCTCCATACCGCGACTGCAGCACGACCACTGCTGTTCCCCGCGCAGAGACTTGATCTATCTGATTGACAGCGTTCAATGTCACCACAACCATGCATTGCCCGCCCTGAATGAACTTCTCCGAAACCACTCCGCGCCACCATATCGTATCCCCGACCATGTTTGGTCGCAAAACACTCACGTCGAGTTTGTGCAGGAAGCCATGATCTCCGACCCAATTCGTAAGCATGTGCTGGGCCCAAGAGATCCGCTGAGGTCCCACATCGTACGCACCTCCCATTCCAACATCGCGGCCGGTCTTTGCTTCAAAATGCCCACGTCCCGCGGACTCCTTCGCACCGGTCAGGCTATTGACATGGTAGTCGCGGTGCCTATTCCTATAGCGCACCGCGTCGCCGTGCACACCGCCGTAATGTTGCGCCCCTTGTACCGCTGAGTACCATGCGACGATGTCCAGGATCGCCAGCGGTCCCCGCACCACGGATGGGATCGCCTGTCCGACCTGCACATCCTCCCACCACAACGGGGCATCCCCCGTACGCGGCTCGGCTAGCACCTGCTGTTCGATGTCCTCGAGCTTTTCGGCCGTGTACTGGTGCGCCTCTACCACTTTCAATGCAGCGCTCCCCATCTCTTCGACCAGCTTGTCCCCACGTGGCGTTCGTGCGCAACGTCCCTCCGCGACAGCTGCCAGCCGGCCATGTTGATTGAAGTACCGCACCTCACCGATCTGGAGCACCCATTTGGCGAAGCGGCGCCCGCTTTTTACCTCCTGGCGCAGGAGTACGGCTTCGACGCGAAAAGTGTCGTTCATTCGAATAGGTTCAAACCATGTCCAGCCGGTGCCCGCGTAGATCCATTGGACGCCCGCGAGCTTCGGAGCAACGATGGTGCTGTCAACTCCGTACAGTATGCAAGGAGGTGCGACGATGGTCTGCCAAGGTGACTTCGCAGCGTAGTCCGGTTCAAGCCAAAGTGGATTGTTGTCACCTACACCCCAGCTGAAGTGGCGAATGGCGTCACGCGACGCTGTCTCGATCCATTGCATTCGGTCACGCCTCAGTGGCACACCGATCATGCTAGCGGCCTCGGCAATGCTCTGGTCGTCGATCACACCCCATGTCATGTTTCGCTGCCTTTTTCGTTGGCCCGCCGGACAACAAACGATGAGTTCAGGTCGCCATTGGTGTTCATGAAACCTGCTCGGAACAGGTTCGATTGGGCCGCTTCCTGCAATGTCATCACTGGCGCCATAGGCGCTCCGCAAGCAAGCGCTCTTTCAAGCAATTGCGAGCGCTCGAAACGCATAAGCTCGCCGTCTAACAGCGGCAGGATGCGGCTATCGTCCTCGGAGAGTTTGAACGGATTCTGGAACTCTTTTTCCTTTGACCAAGCAGGCTGATCAAGGGCAGCCAAGATGCCTTGCCAGTCCTGCCGGGAGCGAGCCTGTATGGCCATATAACCATCTTTGCATCGAAAAAAGCCTTGCGGAAAGACACCTCCATGCTCCACCGCTGTACGTCCGTTGCGGCGCCAGCCATAGGGCACGCCCGCATGATTTCCAGAGTTTTGTTCGGCAAACGCGCGAAGAATGTCCGCCGCAGAAACGTCGATGACACGTGGACGGGTGCTTGCGCCTGGCCGAGACTGCAATGCGAGACTCAGGGCGAGGCTGGCGCCGTACATGCCTACCCACTTTTCGGGCACATGCGATGGCAGTGCGACGGGCTGCCCTTCCGACTTCCCGATTACCGCCGACACCCCAGACACTGCACTGGCGAAGTCGCCGACACCCGGTTGGCTGACTTCGAACTCCCAAAGCCGGATGAGCGTCGGCCCATCCCCTTTGGTGTCGTGCTCGTCCGTTGGCACTACATCTGCGGCAACTATGATGGCCAGACAAGCGGGCTGGATAGCTCTTGCCGCCTCCAGGGTCGCCGCGCCCGTGATGCACGCTCCGAACTGAGCAAGGCTGCGCGCTGCGTAAAGGGCCGCACGGCTGCGCCCCACTACAGCAAACGCGGGTGCACCAACGCACAGCGACCTGTCAGGGGGCGTATTCGAAGTCTCCAGCTTATCCATTCCTTGCACCCTGTGGTAGCGCTTCCATGGATTGGTAGGACTCTGGTGCCCAACCCAGCAGCTTGCCGAAAACGTACGTATTCCCCTCTCCGAGGGTCGGTGCCGTCTTGCGAAGCGGCGACCTCCGCCCGTCAATCCACCATGGGGCTGCCACGATGTATTCGGGCCCGGTAATGGGGTGTACCGTCGGCAACAAGGTATCGTCATGGGCAGCGCCGGCTCCCGATTTAGCCGGTTCGTCAATCACCATGATTGCGCGGGCGCCAATGCGCCTGAATTCATCCAAGCCATGGCTGGCACTCTGTGTCGCGGCGCGCTGCCGAACTCGCTCGTAGTCACTCACAGAAATATGCCCTTGCCAATCAACCAAGAGGTGTTGACGTTCACCTGTAGGAACGACAGACGCAGAAGGAGGAAATCGACCGGGCGGGAGACCCAACGCGTCGGCGTATGAGCTGAGCTCTTGGTCGTCATTCGCCCCGAGCAGGGCGGCCGCTTCCAATTGGGACATTTCTACATGTGAGCCGCCGCCCACACGGGTCGCGTCTTGCAAAGCAGCCATTGCAGTAAGCAATGCGTACGTGGCCGCGTTGGGGTCGGAAATCACAAAAGTTGGCGACCCAAGGAACTCCTTTGAGCGGGGATCGGTAATGTTGGTTTCCAGGCCCGACATTGCTGACAGAACAAGGCCATACGCCCGCATCTCGCCCAAACGGGAACTCGCTCCGAAGGCTGCCAGTGACAACAACACGATCTTTGGATTCGCTGCCGCCAGCTCGTCATATCCGATCCCCAGACGCTCCATGGTTCCCGAGGTGAAATTCTCAATCACCAAGTCGGACTGCTTGACCAACTCCAGCAAGGCGTCGCGATGCTCAGGCCTCTTCAGATCCATGGCCACGCCGATCTTGTTTCGATTCAAACCATGGAACGACTGCGACATTTCCCTGCGTATGTGCTCTGGATACTTCCCGGCTAACCGCTCGACGCCGCGGGTCCGGTAAAGGTCGAAACGCTTGTACCACTCGACCTTGATCACCTCGGCTCCAAGGTCCGCCAGAAGCTGACCGAGGAGCGGACCCGACCACACCCAGCACAGCTCGATGACCCGCACGCCCATCAATGGCAACGCACTCATCCGCACACTCCGCACGACAAAACCGCCTCGGGTCTCCCTGAACAATCGTCGCGAAGCCTGTACTCCAGCACCATGAATGCGCTCCTTGCCATACTAAATGAGCAAATGTAGGGTCGCTGAAGATCGTTGTCAATAGACAATCTTTTTGTCTATAGGCAAACAATTAAAAGATTCTCGTTAGGGAAAATACTAATGTGGCGCATTCCATTTCTCATAATAATCAATGGCGGCGTTGACCACCGCGGCCAACAGCCCGAATATTCTTATTGTTATGGGCAAGGCGCCTAAATCCAACTCGGAGAACTCCAATGATCAATCTCAATATCGCGCGGATTGCTCTGGCAAGCGCTGCTGCCATCGCGACATGTTCGGTGCACGCCGCTGACCACAAGATTGCGGTGTTCGGGGCGCTGACAGGTGCCGCATCTTTTTTTGGCGTTCCGGTAACCGAAGGGATCAAGTTCGGTCTCGACGAGATCAATGCTAAAGGCCTGCTCGGCGGAGGGGACAAGGTCGTTTACGAAGTTTCCGACACAGCGTCTGCTCGGCCACAGGCGATGGCGGCTGTCACCCGCGTTGCTGCTGATCCGAACGTTTTGATGATTCTCGGCCCTGGAACTGCTGTTGAGGCCATTCCGGCGGCTGGGGTCGCCAACGAGCTCAAGATCCCGATGAAAGCGCTGACTGTGGCCGTCGCGGTCCTCAAATCCGGCCCCTGGTCGTTCATTTCACCTCAGCCGCCGCAAATCACCATGCCGCAACTCGGAGACTACGCAATCGACGTGGCCAAGGTGAAGTCGTGCGCCACGATCCGGTTCTCTGACAACGAAGCTTATGTCGATATGGAGCGAATCTTCGTTGAGCATTCGGAGAAGCGAGGAATGAAGTTCGTCGACCGCTCAGGCATCAAGGTGGCCGATTCCGATTTTTCGGCTGTCGCAACCCGCATTGTTGCCGCGAAACCGGAATGCGTGCTGTTCTTTACCCTGGGGCCCACGGCGGCCAATCTGATCATCCAGTTGAAGCAGGCCGGCCTTCCCAATAGCACCAAATTGATAGGGCAGACTGGTCTCTCGTCGCCGCAGCTCATTACGATAGGCGGCGCGGCTGTGGAGGGAGTCATCTTTAATTCCGACTGGGTGCCGGGCGGAAGTACTGCTGCCGGCAGGGCCTTTGCGGAGGCGTTCAAGGCGAAGACCGGCAAGGAGGCGGATAGTTTTGCCGCGCTTGGGTACAGCTATGTGCAAGTGGTGTTGGCGGCGATCAAGGCAGCGTCGCCAAACCCAACGCGAGAGAAGATCCGCGACGCCTTGACAAAGACCAAGGATGTGCCGGTTGTGGTCGGTACCGGCAAGTACAGCTACGTAGATCGGTATCCGACCTACGGTTCCGCGTTCCTACAAGTCAAGGACGGGAAATTTGTCCTTGCACCTCAGTAGCCATCGGCCGAGCGATTCGCTTCTTCAGGGGCAGCAGTCTGGTTGAATGGACCTGCACTTGCCTTCTGGCAAGGTGGATTTAGTTGATCAGAAAACTGCGTCGCCTATCCAAAAGCCCAAGACCGAAAGGCATCGAATGTCATCACGACTTGCGGGCAAGGTAGCCATCATCACTGGCGCAGGTTCAGGCATTGGCCGTGCGGCCGCGGAACTGTTTGCAGCCGAGGGCGCCCGCGTGATGTGCGCCGACATCCATGCCGAAGCCGTGCGCCAAACGGCCAATGCGATTGGCGCTGCGGCCATTTCAGCAACTGTCGATGTCAGCGTGCCCGAACAGGTCGAACGCATGGTATTGGAGACAGCATCAGCGTTTGGCCGGCTGGACGTGATGTACGCGAATGCCGGCATCGGGGAAGCGGCCAACGTGATCGATCTCACGATCGAACAGTGGAATCGAATGATCGCAATCAACCTCACCAGTGTCTGGCTGTCCGCCAAATATGCGCTGCCACATTTGATTAAGGCCGGTGGCGGATCGATCATCAACCAATCAAGCTCCGCCGGGCTGATAGGTATACCGGGTGTTCCCCACTATGCGGCCGCAAAAGCTGGCGTGATCGGACTGACGCGCCAAATCGCTGCAGAGTACGGCCCCCTGAATATCCGCTGCAACGCGATATGCCCCAGTGCCATACCAACACCATTGATGGTCACTGTCTGGGAAAAGCGTGCTCGCGATGCCAAAAGCACGGCAAGCATTCCAGAGCAGGAGGTTGCGGCCGCCGCCAAACTTCCCCTCAGACGCCTGGGAACAACTGCAGACTGTGCCAACCTGGCGTTGTTTCTCGCCAGCGATGAATCCTCCTGGATAAGTGGCGTTGCGATGCCGCTCGACGGGGGACTGACGGCCACCTAAGAACTGGTCGCTTCATTGAGGACGGCACACCCGCTGGCCTGTCAACCTTGGTTCCGGGCCGAAACAGAACGGATTTGACGACGCGAATGCGCCATCAAGCACCGAGCAGCGCGCCGTGCATCAGCGGCGCACGATAGGCGAGGGGCTCGAACAGGACCGATGGTCTCCATATCCTCCTCGGTAGTGTGGTCGATGCGCAGACGTTCTTTCAGTAGCTTCTTCAACATGCCGTTGACGAGAATCTGGTCCCGAATCCACCGGCCATCCACGCGCCTGATCCACCATCGTCTTTAGAGGCTAAATTGATCGAACAGGTTGCCGAACTGTGCCGCGACTTCGTTCGGCCTTCAACGGGTCAAGCAGTAAGAGGGCGGCCGTTGTTGCCCCATTTGCCCAACTTATGAACTTATTTTGACGAAATCATTGGAAAACGTTGCTCTCCCAAGAGACACTCTTTGCCGTTGAAGGAGCATTCAGCGCGAACTCCTGGCGTAAGCTGCACATGGGATCGCAGTGCCAGGGGTAGGTTTCTTAAAAGTAGGCAGCGCATTCGCCTTCACTGACCCATGGCAATGCCCGCCTTCGCGCCTGCGAGAGGTTGGTGGCGCACCGCTTTTAAATACAGGCTAACTATTGGACACAGGGAAGAATTGCATGAACTACTCAACCGCTACCGTTGTTCCTACAGTCAAGCTGCTGATTGATGGTCGAATGGTCGAGTCCCGGACCACGCAATGGCGCAATGTCGTGAACCCAGCAACACAGGCAGTGCTCGCGCGGGTACCGTTTGCTACTCCTGAAGAAGTGGAGGCTGCGGTGTCGTCTGCCAACAAAGCGTTTCAGACGTGGCGTAAGACGCCGATCGGCGCACGCGCGCGGATCTTCTTAAAGTACCAACAGCTGATTCGTGACAATATGTCCGAGCTGGCCGCAATTCTGACGGCCGAGCAGGGTAAAACTCTTCCAGATGCGGAAGGCGACGTGTTTCGCGGCCTCGAGGTCGTCGAACACGCCTCAAGCATAGGCAACTTGCAGCTCGGGGATCTTGCGAACAATGTTGCGAATGGTGTCGACACCTACACACTGCTGCAACCCATTGGAGTTTGTGCTGGCATTACTCCCTTTAATTTCCCGGCAATGATTCCGCTGTGGATGTTTCCAATGGCGATCGTCACTGGCAACACCTTTCTCCTCAAGCCGTCCGAGCAGGACCCCATGGTGACGATGCGGCTCTGCGAACTGGCCCTAGAGGCTGGCATACCGCCAGGTGTTCTGAACGTGGTCCACGGAGGCGAAGACGTCGTCAACGCAATCTGCGACCACAAGAACATCAAGGCAATCAGCTTCGTTGGGTCCACCAAAGTTGGCACGCATGTCTACCATCGCGCCGGCGCCACTGGCAAGCGTGTGCAGTGCATGATGGGTGCTAAGAACCACGCTGTCGTGATGCCGGACGCCAATCGGGAACAGACCGTCAACGCATTGGCCGGGGCCAGTTTCGGCGCTGCGGGTCAACGTTGCATGGCAATCTCGGTCGCGGTTCTGGTCGGCGACGCGCAGCACTGGGTCTCCGATATTGTTGCCAAGGGAAGATCGTTGAAGATTGGTGCCGGTACGGAAGTCGGAGTCGACGTCGGCCCACTTGTGTCGTGCGCCGCTCACGATCGCGTGATCGCGCTGATCGAGAAAGGCGTTTCGGATGGAGCAATGTTGGCACTGGACGGTCGTGCACCACCTGTACCGGGTTTCGAATCGGGCAATTTCGTCGGCCCCACAATTTTCAGCGATGTGAAGCCGGGCATGAGCATCTATGAGCAGGAAATATTTGGCCCTGTCCTTTGCCTGGTCGGCGTCCGAACACTCGATGAAGCGATCGACCTGATCAATCGCAACCCGAATGGCAACGGTACGGCGATATTCACCCAATCTGGGGCGACAGCACGACGTTTCCAGGAGGACATCGACGTTGGTCAGGTTGGCATCAATGTCCCGATCCCGGTACCGGTACCGATGTTTTCATTTACCGGATCAAGGGGATCGAAGCTTGGCGATCTGGGACCCTATGGTAGACAGGCTATCATGTTTTATACCCAGACCAAAACCATCACAGCACGCTGGTTTGATGACAGTGAGTTGGCCCAGCGTGTCAATACGACCATCAATCTGAAGTGAGCCGAGCTCTGTCAAGCGATCTCGAAACGGGCCGGAGTGCGCCAGCAGCGCTTCCTGTGCTTGTTCGGACTTTGCGTGCAACGCAGGGTGGGTACTTTGGCTATCTGACGCTTAACGCGCCTGCAACGCTCAACTGCCTGTCGCTTGACATGATCCGGATCATTGCGTGTGCGCTAAAGGCCTGGGCAGAGGATGACGAGGCGATCGGGGTAATCCTCGATGCTGATGGGGGAAAGGCCTTTTGCGCCGGCGGTGATCTACGCCATTTGTACCGAGAAATCGCCGATGGCTCGCCATCGTACCGGCACGCCGAAGCTTTTTTTGCTGAAGAGTACGCGCTTGACCACCTGATTCACGCCTACCCGAAGCCGTTCATGGCGTGGGGTCATGGCATCGTGATGGGCGGTGGCGTTGGATTGATGGTCGGGGCCTCGCACCGTGTTGTTACCCTAGGAACGGTCATGGCAATGCCGGAGGTCAGCGTCGGACTCTATCCGGATGTCGGCGGCAGCTGGTTCTTACGACGCATGCCAGGGCAAGTCGGGTTGTTCCTAGCGTTGACGGGCACGCAGTTGAATGCCGCCGACGCCATGTTCTGCGGGCTTGCCGACATAAGGCTGCCGCATGAAAACAAAGTGAGTGTTCTGGCCGCGATTGCCGGTGCAAGCTGGCGCACTGATGGTGAGGCCAACCGGCGCAGCATGACTGGTCTGTTGGCCACATTTGACGATGAGACATCTGTAGCGCGCTCTGAAGTTAGCGACCATATCGACATCATCAACACCCTCTTTGCGGGGGATGATCTGGGGGCCATTTTCCGGCGTGTATCGGAGTTCCGAGGCGCCGATTCATGGCTTCTAAAGGCCTTCCGGGGATTTATGAACGGTTCACCCACGTCTGCTGGGGTTTCGACTGCTTTGTGGAGAGTTACAAAGAGCATGTCGCTTGCGCAGGTGCTACGGTTGGAATATACGGTTTCCCTAAACATGTGCGCCCAGCCGGATTTCGTAGAAGGCATCCGAGCCGTGTTGGTCGACAAGACCCGCGATCCCTCATGGTCGCCGCCGTCGATTGCCGCCCTGTCAGACCTATCGATCACTCGTATCTTGCAAGCCGAGCATCACTCGGTGCATCTAGAAGCCCTTGCCTGAATCAATCCTTTTTATCGGGAGAGACATCATGAAGATCGCATTTATCGGTTTGGGAAACATGGGCGGCCCGATGGCGCTGAATCTTCACAAGGCCAAACATACGGTCAACGCTTTTGACATGGCGAATGGTGCAGTCGCACGCTGGCGACAGGAGGGGCTGGCAATCGCCAGCTCTGCAGACGAGGCGGTTCGGGGCGCGGAGGTAGTGATCAGCATGCTGCCCGCGAGTCAGCATGTCGACCAACTTTATCTTGGGGTCGGTGAATCTGCGGGATTACTCGAGAGCATTGATGCTGGCACGCTGGTTATAGACTGCAGCACCGTTGCAGCTGCCACCTCAAAGAAGTTGACTGAAGTCGCTGCAATGAAAAAGATCGCGGTCATCGATGCCCCAGTCTCAGGTGGCACCAGCGGCGCTGTGGCGGCAACGCTGACCTTCATAGTTGGTGGCGCAGCGCAAGACGTTGAGCGAGCGCGCCCAATTTTGGAACAAATGGGGAAGAATATTTTCCACGCCGGTGAAGCTGGCGCTGGGCAGACTGCCAAGATATGCAACAACATGCTGCTCGGGATCCTAATGATCGGCACCTCTGAGGCGTTGGCACTGGGAGTCGCCAACGGACTTGACCCTGCGGTGCTGTCGGAGATAATGAAGCGCAGTTCCGGCGGCAACTGGACGCTCGAAAAATACAACCCAATGCCGGGTGTCGCGGAAAACACGCCTGCGTCGCGCGGCTACCAGGGCGGGTTTGGAACTGATCTGATGCTCAAGGACCTCAGCTTGGCGCAGGAAAATGCGATGGGTAAGCGGATCGGTACCCCACTCGGGGGACTAGCCAGAAGCCTCTACGCTACGCATAGCCTGAACGGTGCGGGTTCGCTGGATTTTTCCAGCATATTCACGATGTTCCACAAATAGACGCGTTCCCGAATTGGGCGCTGAACATGAGCGAGGGTAATAGTGTTTGAAACGGTGTATCAGCAGTTCAAGGCGGCAGCGGTGCAGTCGCCGCATCTGCCGTTTCTTTGTTACCCGGCTTCCGCCACGCGAGGTTACGACGTTGCTGGAAGCGAATACCGTTACTGTGATGCACTGGCAATCGTCGATGACCTCGCGGCGCGTTACTGGGCCGCAGGCTATCGGCGTGGGCACCGGGTCGCACTCGTGCTAGGTAATCGACCGGAACATTTCTGGCATCTTCTCGCGCTCAACAGCGTTGGCGCGTCGGCGGTGTTGATCAATCCGGAATACCTGCCCTCCGAGCTCACATACGGAATCGAGTTTGCGGACTGCGCACTCGTCGTCGGCGCGCCACCCCGGGTAGACGACCTGTCGAATCTTGTCGCCAAGTTCCGAGTGCCAATCCCATTGTTCGACGTCGTGAATCCGCACTCAACGATTGCACGGCCTGGGTTGCCTGCGGCCGCAGCTGCCGCGTCCGACAGCGAGAGCGAAGCGCTGATCATCTACACATCAGGCACGACTGGTAACCCGAAGGGCTGCATCATCTCCAACCTATCCTGCCTTGCAGCGGGAGAGTTTTATGCGAGCGCCGGTGGCCTGATGCACATGGATCCGGAAGGGGAAAGGTTCTATGTCCCCTTCCCTTCGTTTCACATGAGTGTTTCCGTCTTCACGCTGAACACCATCACCCGGTTGCGAAACTGCCTAATCATGCAGGACAGGTTCCATGCGAGCACCTGGTGGTCGGATGTCGTTGCTACACGTGCGACCGTCGTGCACTACCTGGGCATTGTCCCGCCGCTCTTGCTCAAGGCGCCGGCGGCGGAAATCGAGAACCGCCATGTGGTGAAGTTCGGGCAGGGCGCAGGTGTCGACCCTAGCGTACGCCATGCGTTCGAGCAGCGGTTTGGATTCCCGCTCGTGGAAGGCTGGGGCATGACAGAAACCTCACGTGCTATTCATAACGCAGGCGAGCCTCGCTGTTTGGACGCCCGTGCTTTTGGTCGGCCGAGGCCACCCCTGGACATGCGGGTGATCGACGAGCAGGATGCGACTGTTCCCTTCGGCGTGGCAGGTGAACTGGTCGTGCGAGCGGCAGGTTCCGACCCGCGAAGCGGGTTCTTCAGCGGATATTTGAAACACCCAGAGGAGACCGAGCATGCCTGGCGAGGTGGGTGGTTTCATACCGGCGATATCGTCACGCAACGGGCGGATGGAATGTTGTTCTTCGTCGAACGCAGGAAAAATATCATTCGCCGAAGCGGTGAAAACAT
Source organism: Betaproteobacteria bacterium (assembly GCA_009922295.1). GTDB lineage: Bacteria > Pseudomonadota > Gammaproteobacteria > Burkholderiales > Burkholderiaceae_C > Rhodoferax. The sequence continues at coordinate 12,631 of RFWA01000002.1, read as the reverse complement.
CTCTGCAGCGGTTGTCGAGGACGCGCTGATAGGAGACCCCGCTGTCGCTTTAGTGGCCGTGCTGTCGGTACCTGATGAATTCCATGACGAGGAAATCATGGCCTGCGTTCAACTCTTTGCCGGTGTGCGACCGTCAATTGAAATTGCGCAAGCGATTGTTGAGCGCGCACGCGACAAGGTCTCACATTACAAGTTACCAGCATGGATCGCCTTCGTCGACGCTATTCCAGTCACAGGTACGCAAAAGGTCCGCAAGGGAGTGCTGTTCGCCGAAGGCAGTGACCCGCGCAAGGATCCGCGCTCCTATGATCTGCGGCATCTCAAGCGACGCGGCAAGTCGGCAGACCAATCGGACACAACCGTTCGGTCAGCCTCTAAACTAACGGGACCCGAGAAAAATTGAAATGGCTGATTGCGAAGCGTATATCGCGGGCATATTCGAACATCCGACGCGTCTTGCCATCGACAAGTCTGTGCCGCAGTTACACGCGGAAGTCGCCGCCGGCGCACTGGCCGATGCTGGTCTGAGCAAAAGCGACATCGACGGTTACTTCTGTGCAGGTGATGCTCCCGGTATTGGCCCGCTGTCGATGGTCGAGTACCTAGGACTGAAAGTTCGACACACGGACTCCACAGATATTGGCGGTTCAACGCCCATCGCGCAGGTAGCGCTCGCTGCGCAAGCGATCGCCGCTGGGAAATGCAACGTGGCGCTCATCACCACCGCAGGCCGGCCACGGGCCGCGGCCGAGGCGCCAGGCACATTGACCGAGGTTCCCGACTATCCCGAGAACGGGTTTGAGCTGCCCTATCGACCCTTGCTTGCGGCTGGTTATGCGATGTGCGCCATGCGCCACATGCACGAATTCGGAACCACGAGTGAGCAACTCGCCTGGATCAAGGTCGCCGCTTCACAGCACGCGCAGCACAATTCCCACGCGCTCTTGCCCAAGCCAGTGACCGTTGCCGATGTGCTTGCATCGCCCATGGTTGCCGATCCACTGCACCGGCTCGATTGCTGCATCATGACGGACGGTGGTGGTGCGATCATCGTTACGCGGCGGGAAATTGCGCTCAACCTCGGTCGACCACGCGTCAAACTACGCGGTGCGGGCATGTCGATCAAGTACCAACTTGGTTCGCACTTCGACCTGACTACCACCGCGGGAATCGAATCAGGGCGCATGGCCTACCTGGAAGCCGGTCTGAGACCGGCGGACATCAAATACCTCTCCACCTATGACAGCTTCACGATCACGGTATTGCTGGCCTTGGAGGACCTGGGTTTTTGTGCGAAGGGACAAGGCGGCGCCTTTGTGGCCGATGGCAAACTGATTTCTGGTATCGGCCGGCTGCCAGTGAATACCGACGGGGGTGGCCTGTGCAACAACCATCCAGCCCATCGGGGTGGCATGACCAAGGTTATTGAGACCACCCGTCAGCTGCGTGGCGAAGCGAACCCTGCGGTGCAGGTCAAGAACTGCGACTTGGCGATGTCGCATGGGACGGGCGGAATGTTGGACCGGCGACATGGCTGCGCCACCATTATTCTTGAAAGAGAGTGAATCTATGTCAGCCCCAGGTTCGTTGCGATCGCCGCCCATGCAGACTGTTGAAACCAGACCGTTCTGGGAAGCCGCGTCTCGCGGTGAGTTGCTCTTCGGCCGTTGCGGCAGCTGCGAAGAAAAGCACTACTACCCTCGAGCTCGGTGTCCCTACTGCTTCTCCGACCAGGTGGAATGGCAGGCCGCATCAGGCCGCGGCCATGTCTATTCCTATAGCGTGGTGCGCCGCTCAGATCCTCCGTATGTGACCGCTTATGTCACTCTTGTGGAAGGGGTGACCGTGTTCACCAACATCGTTGATTGTGATATCGACCGACTGTCGATCGGCCAGCCGGTGATGATTGGTTTCGAATTCTGTAGCGACGGGCAGCGCGTGGCGGTGTTTCGGCCCGCAAATCTTGCCGTCGAAAGTCAAAGCTCGGCTGGCTAGACGGCTATTGACGGGCCTTAGTGCAGACGGAGTCACCGACTTCTTTCGCGTCTGGCGTTGCAAAGTCTGCCGACCTTGTGTGAGACGGAAGCTTCGCAGATATCCGGAGCATCCTGCGGTCGCATGTTCTGGCGCATCAGTCTGCCGCTGATAGCTGCGAATCTCGCTGACGGACGGGCGCTGTTGGGTGTGCGCATGTTCGGTGACCTTACGGCCTCGGCGATTCTCGCGGGCACAAACAATCCAGTGGTGGTTTTTGGTACTCTTGAGATTTTTGAAATCAATTCATCCGCATCGTTAGTGGCGCTTTTGGCAGTGCTGACCCTGGTATCGATGTTTGTGCTTGTCGTGTTGCTACTGTTTGCGCTCAAGCACTAGGAAAGCCATTCAGTTCGGGTCAGCAGCTAGGAGGTATAGACGCGCACGGTTCGGGTTGGCATAGCGATACTTGGCTCCCCCGATTGATCACGCGATGACTACACAACTGTCTGGTCGCTGGCCAATCACGCCAGAGTCGCCCCTTTCCATGCCGTCTCCAGGGCACTCCATGCCCGGGCCACTATGGGCTCGTCGCGGCGGGTCTTGAGGCAAACGAAACAAAGCACGCAATCGAAACTCACGCTATCGGCGATGACTAGGCCGTGCGCCTGTCGCTGCCGAATGGCGCTGAAATCCCGAGCCAGGCTCAGGCCAACACCGGATTTGACCAGATCGATCATCGAAGCCTCCTGATCGACCAGCGCCACGCGGCGAGGGTCGACTCCGGTGAGTGATCCGGGGCCAAAAACACTGCTTAGCAGCCTATGATGAATACTGGCGGTCGGTGTGGCCACCCATGGAAGCGTCGCCAAGGCTGCCCAGTCGCGACCCAAGACCTGTGGGCCCCACCCAGCTGGCGCGATCACGTTGTACGTGAATGGCGTCAGCAGCAATACCTCGAAGTCATTCGCAAATTGGGGCAATTCAGAGGGGGCCAGTATCTTCTCTTCACCTGTTTTGCTCGGCACTGCGAGATAAAAGCAAGTGTCAAGTTCCCTGCGAGCCACTTGGGCCAGCACCGAGCCAGTCATGCCTTGGCGTAGCTCAGTCGTCACCTGCGGTAGCGTCTCAGCCAATGTTTTCAAAAATAGACCCAGACGGATGAATTCCGGTTCGAGAATCGTTCCAACGCTCAAGGTACCGTGGACAGTGTCGTTAAGCGTCTGCGCTAATTCGTTTATCTCGAACATTGCCGAAAGAGCCTTCTCCGCCTTTGGCAATAACAATGCGCCCGCACGTGTCAGCGCCATACCTTGCGGAGTACGGACAAAAAGTTTTTGGCCGATGTGTTCAGATAGGCTCTTCAGTTGTAAGCTTGCGGCGGGCTGGCTCAGATGGACGCGCTGCGCGGCGCGCGAAACATTGCCTTCCTTGGCCACTGCTACGAAGACGCGCAGGGTCTGGATGTCAAGTAGCGATTTCATATTTGCCTAGCTTATAACCCAATTTTGGCGAATTGATTTGAAATCCGAAAGTCTGTATGCTACCTTCTAAGAATAAATATATTCCTGAGGAGAAACTTGATGAATACTTATTTGAATCTGAGCGGCTTCGTCCGTCGCCTTGCATCTCTGCTACTTGTCGCCGGTGCGCCGGTGTTCGCGTTCCAGAGCGAAGGTACCGTGCGAATTGGGCTTTTCGAGTCGCAAACCGGCACCTTCGCACCGTTCGGATTACCCGGCCTGTGGGGCTCACTGATCGCAATCGACGAGATCAACGCGGCCGGCGGGGTAACGATCGATAGCAAAAAAGTCCGGATCGTGCCTACGCCTGCGCCCAATGGCTATGACGCTGGAAGCGACTCCGCACAGGCGATCCTAATTTTGAAACGGATGATATCCGATGACAAAGTACTGATGGTCAAGGGCATGTCAAACTCTGGTACCGGCGTGGCCATCTACAACTACCTCAACGAACTCGAGAAGGAGGGCAACCCCGTCGTCGTCCATTCTTCCGCGGTCGGCGCGCCCGGGGCCAGCCAGATCTCCAAGTGGGGGTTCCGTAACACCTTCAGCGAAGTGGACATCGTGGGTGGCGTTGCCGCGGCAGCGCAAAAACGTACGGGCGCCAAGACGGCCGCCTTCTTCATCACCAAGGACAACCCGTATTTCCCATCGATCGCCGAGAAGGCGATCATCCCGGCGCTAAAGAGCCTTGGGATTGAAGTCAAGGTGATGACCGAGGCCGTTACTTCAGACCGTGATTTCACGCGGCAGGTGGACGAGATTCGTGCTGCCCGGCCGGACCTCGTCTATGTGCTCGCCACCACTTTGCCAGCCATCAACTTCATGAAGGAGGCGAAACGCCGGGGGCTTGCGCCAAAGCTGTTCATCGGCGGCATTTCCCAATTGACGGTCGAGACACTCAAGGCGGGCGCCGATGCGGTTGAGGGCATGGTCATAGCCGGCTCCTACGACCCCGCCTCACCGGCGGTCGGCAAGTTCGCTGACGAATACAAGAAGCGCCATACGCAGGACATCAGCCTGTTCGCAGTGAATGGACATGAGGCGATCTACTTGGTCAAGGATGCGCTGGAGAAATCCGGCATCAAGAACACACCGGAGTCGCTCGCGGACGATCGCAGAAAATTCCGTGATGCATTCGCCAAGTCGTCGATGACAAGCGTGACCGGGGAGAAGATTGGATTTAACGGCGATCGGGAGACGCCGAAGGCAGGCGTGCACCTCGTCATTAAGAACGGGCAGTTCGTGGCCTGGTAGCCGGCGCGAGCCAAAGAACCAATGCTCTCAATGCCTTCGGCAAGCCCACATGGCGGTATTTGAGTATTTGATTGGCGGCCTGCTGTTTGGTGCGACGTACTCCCTGGTGGCCATAGGGTTCACGCTGATTTTCGGCGTCCTTAACCGGCTCAATATTGCACATGGAGCGACAATCATGGTCGCGGCTTTTGCTGGAGCCTACATTAGCCTACGGCTCGGCGGCAAGGCCAGTTATGCGGTGCTTGCACTGGCGTTTGTCGCGTCCCTTGTAACCGGTGCTGTTCTGGGCGTGTTGGTGCGCGCTGTGGCGTTCGCGCCGCTGCGTAACGCCTCGCCGCTGGCGCCGTTTGTGACGAGCGCTGCCATGACCCTCGTGTTGGAGGAGGCGTTCGTCCAACTCAGCCGTAACGTCCCGTTGTTCTCCCCTGAGTTCTCGACCTTCCCGTCGCCGCTGGAGAACCTGGTGTTCTTCGTCGGGCCAGTGCTTGTGCGCGGGGTCTATGTCGTAATCTTTTTGGTGGCGATAATTCTCATGGCTCTTCTGCACTGGTGGATCACGCACACCGCCATGGGCCGTGCCATCCGTTCCGTGGAAGAGAATCCGACCATGTCGTGGCTGCTTGGGATCAATGTACGGCATGTCGAGGTGAAGGTGTTTGCAGTTGCCTCGGCGGTAGCGGGTGCGGCCGGGTGCCTAATCGGCGTCGCAATGGGTACGGTTGGGCCGTTCATGGGAGCTAATTTGCTGCTAACCGGTTTTGTGATCATCGTGTTGGCCGGGCTCGGCAGTGTGCGCGGAGCAATGATTTGTGGTTTGATCGTAGGCGTGATCGAAATGACAATCGTCGGCATGGTATCGGCATCGATGAAGGAGGCGGTTCTGTTCATTATTCTTTTCACTGTGCTGGTCATCCGTCCCCAGGGACTGTTTCCGGGACCCGAGGCCAATCGGGACTGAATTCGATGACCTACGCATTGAGTATTGCCGAACTTTGCGGACTGAACATACTGTTGGCTCTGAGCGTTTACGCGACGCTCAAGGTGGGTCAGTTTTCGCTGGCACAGGTCGGGTTCTGGTCGATCGGCGCCCACTGTACCGGTATGTTGACTTCGATGTACGGCCTGCCGCTGCTGCCGGCGCTGCTTGCGTGCGGCGTATTTTGCGCGGTGATTGGTGTATTGCTAGGCTATCCCTGCCTGCGTATCCGTGGCATCTATCTGACCCTGGCGACGGTTGCATTCTCCGAAGTGGTGCGCGTGTTCTTCCACAACTTCGAATTCCAGGTGATGCGGGGCGCCGTCAAGGTGGGCCCGGCGGGGTCGGTCGGATTTCGCGGTATCGACGTCCTCACGGCATGGCCGCAGATTCTTACCGTGGTGCTGGTTGTACTGTGCGTGTTCGCGTGGATCGAACGCTCGCGCATTGGCCTGTCGGCGAACGCGGTGCGCGAGGACGAAACCGCCGCGTCTTGCGCAGGGGTCAACATCGTGGCGGTCAAGGTCGGCATGTTCGCTTTTGGGGCGTTCATCGCCGGGGTTGGCGGGGGCCTGTTTGCTACCTACACCTCGTTCGTCAGTTCAGACAACTTTGGCTTTCATCTGGCGCTCATTTCCATCTTCTACGTCGCAGTCGGCGGGACGGAGCGCTTTTACGGGCCGATTCTTGGCGCAGTTCTGCTTACTGTGCTGCCAGAGGCGCTGCGTGTAACAGGCAATCTGCGGATGGTTCTCTATGGCGTGATCGTGGTGGTTCTAATGATCATGTTTCCGCGCGGGTTGGGTGATGAACTGCGGGTTCGCTTGGGTGCGCTTTGGCGACGAAGGCCGGCCGTGCAACCAACTGTGACCGCTGGTCGATAGGCATATGCTCGAGATTTCGCATCTTGGCAAGTCCTTTGGTGGGCTGCATGCTCTGTCCGACTTCAGCGTTGTCGTGAGGGCCGGTGAGATCCTTGGACTGATCGGTCCGAATGGGTCGGGCAAGACCACCGCTATCAATGTCCTGACCGGAATCTACCCCGCCAGCAAGGGCGGTTTCGCCCTAAGCGGCCAGGACCTCACTGCCGCGAAATCCGAAAAGATCGCGCGCGCAGGGATAGCCCGAACTTTTCAGAACCTTCGCCTTTTCTCCAGCCAGAGTGTGCTGGACAACGTGCGTACAGGACAGACGATTCACTGCAGCGCGCCACTGTCGCGCTTCAGCGCGTTCGCGAGCACCGAAGAGAAGCAGCTCAGGTGCGAGGCACTGGCGCTGATCGAGCGGTTTGGGCTTGGTGAACGAGTCGACTGGCCGGCAGGGAGTCTGTCTTACGGGGAAAAGAAACGCCTCGAGATCGCGCGTGCCCTGGCGATGCGACCCAAGGTGCTGCTGCTCGACGAGCCGGCCGCCGGCATGAACCCGGTGGAACTCGAGTGGCTGATGGCTGCTATTCGAGAAATCGGTCAAAGTGGTATCGCTGTGATTCTGGTGGAGCATCACATGAGACTCATCATGCGAGTGTGCGACAACCTCGCCGTTTTGAATTTCGGCGTCAAGATCGCCGAGGGTCCGCCGAGCGACATCGCGCGGCATCCAGAGGTGATCGCGGCTTACCTTGGCGTGGCGCACTGACATGCTTGTTGTTGAAGGATTGCAAGTCGGCTACGGTGGGGCGGCGGTTCTGCATGGTGTAGATATGCGAGTTGAAGCCGGCGAATTGGTCGCAGTCGTTGGGCCGAACGGCGCGGGAAAGTCGACGCTGCTGCGGACAATCTCTGGTCTCATCAAGCCGTCGGCAGGATCCATCACCTTTGAAGGCGACGACCTGCTCGCAATGGAGCCAGACCAAATCGTGAAGCGCGGATTGATCCAGGTGCCCGAGGGACGCATGGTTTTGGGACGGATGTCAGTGCATGAAAACCTGCTGCTTGGCGCACATGCGCGCCCACGAAGTATCGATGTCTCGCGTGACTTCGACTATGTGCTGACACTCTTTCCCCGGCTCAAGGAGCGATTGGAGCAACTGGCCGGCACGTTGAGCGGCGGTGAGCAGCAGATGCTAGCCATCGGCCGTGGTTTGATGGGTTCGCCGAGGCTGCTCTTGCTGGACGAGCCCTCGCTAGGAATTGCCCCGATCGTTGTAGAACACATTTTTTCCGCTATAGCGGGGATTCGAGCCAACGGAGTGACCATCATGCTGGTGGAGCAAAACGCCGCCAAGGCCCTCTCTGCCGCCGCGCGAGCCTACGTGCTTGACCTTGGCCGCATTGTCACCACTGGACCGGCATCTGAACTGCTTGGAGACGAACGGGTGCGACAGGCATACTTGGGCATTTGACGATGCTGTGAATGCAGGACCGCTCAGGAGCCCCACGAGGATGAACCGGCATAGGCGGCATGACTGCGTCAACTCACCGCCATGCAGTCCATCATAGGCTATGCGTGCGCCGATAAGCATGACTGTAGCTGTGGGGCACACTGTGCGCGACAGAGAAGCGTTTGTCTATTGTCTGGATCGGATGTTGATTGAGTTAAAGGAGACAAAGCAATGGGCAGGGTTCTTGTTTCGCAGATTGGTGAGATGCCGCCAGTTCCTTTTCCCGACCTTACTGGCGTCACTGCATACGGGCAGGTGGAAAGCAGTGGCGTTTTTACGACGCCCGACAGACCACTTTGGTTATGGATGCATAGGTTGGAGCCGGGCGCATCCCTTCGTTGGCAGCTGCCACGAGTGGGGCATGTCGTTTACGTTTGGAAGGGGAGCGTCAAATCCGACGGGCAGGCCCTGGAAGCGGAATCCGTAATCGGCATTGAACATCAGGCACAAGCGGTGGTTGAAGCTGGCGACAGCGGGGCATCGTTGATCCATTTTCACAGTCAGGAAGTCCTTTGGCAGCCATCGACCAAGAGCGGCGGACATGTCCATCAGGTTGGCCCCGACGGCTTGGTCAGGATACGAAACGAAGAGTACGACGTCACCACTACGTTTTGGCTTGACTCCAAGTGCTCACATTGTGATCTGTGGCTTCACCAGTCCAAGATCGTGACTCCACGCGCGCAGTCTCACCCCCACTTCCACACTGAGGATGAGATCATCGTCGTAGTGCAGGGGGGGTTGATCCTCGGCAGACGCATCCTGAAAGTGGGAACCGCATTGGCGGTAGATAAAGGCACGGTGTACTCTTTTGGCGTCGACGAAGGCGGGCTCAGTTTCATCAATTTCCGTCCGACCGAGCCCTACTTCGTCATGATGTCACGAGACGGCCCTAAAAACGAACCGATCAGCGAACGTGAGCACATGAGCATCGGCACAATTGTTGGCTATGTTCCTTAAATGTCGCCGACCCGGGGTACAAGGGGGTGTGACCAGGGTCGCTGCGGCCTATTTGCCTGGCTTATATGTGTTTTTTGACGAATTGATTTGCAAACTTGGGGTTTAAGTGAGAGACTTTTTTCCATCAATACTCAACCAGGAGACATCCAATGATCAATAAGACGCAACCGGATTCGGCTAGTCGTCGGCGCATGGTCGCGCTAGCTGTGGCAGGTGTTGGCGCGGGCTATTTGCCCAACTTCAACGCCAACGCGCAGACCAATGCGGGCAAGCTGATCTACGGTATCGGCAATCTGGATCCAATGTTTTCAGCTGGTTTTGTGGCGTTGAAGAAGGGCTACTTCAAGGAAGCGGGGCTCGATGCAAGTTTCGTGGATTGCCAGAACGGACCCCGCGCGAGGCAAATGTTGGCGGCTCAACAGGTCAACATCGTTGCATCTGCTTCGTTCGATCCGATGGTCATCACTATCGCCGGAAAACTTACCAAAGTCATTGCCGGAATAGATCAGCGTCTGCCCTACGCCAATGTAATCGTGCGCAAGGAGGACTTCGATTCGGGCCGTATCAAGAGCTTCGCTGATCTTGCGGGCAAGAGGATCGGCGTGTCTGCGCCAAAGTCCGCGTTCTGGCTTATGGCCACGCAAATGGTTGAAACCGCAGGACTCAAGGGGGTTGAAATCCGAGGCATCGGCGATCTCGCTTCGATGCTGGCAGCTCTTAAGTCCAAGCAGGTCGACGCTAGCATGGCGACGCTGCCAATGATGGACTCTGCCGAGAAAGAGGGGTGGGGCGTTCGGATCGTGTCGATCCACAACCCTGAAGTCTGGCAAAAAACGATTGGACTTGGAGGTGACGTGCAAGGGCAATGGATTTTTGCGCTGGATGAGTTCATTTCGAGCCGACCCGAGGCGGTCCAGGCGTTTGTCAACGGCTGGACCAAAGGCAACGACTTCGTCATGGCCAGCAAGCCCGAAGACACTGCCGAACTGATTTACGGAGATTATCTTAGTGCGTTCAAAAAGGAGACTGTGACCCAGACGATCGCTATCCTCAAGGAGCGGATCTGGTCCCGCGACAACATGGTCTCTTCAGACGCCTACAAGCGGGTAGTCAAGGTGATGGCGGGCGACCGTCTGGTGTCCGATGCAGATGCGGCTAAGGCGCCGTACGAGGTTGCGGTCGATATGCGTTTCGTGCGTAAGGCCCGCGGCCTGTGAGCTTGGACGCGCCGCAGGGGCAGGTGGCGCGTACTTCCGCTGAGGCCGCCCCGATCCTCGAGGCGCGCGGTATTGGCAAGGTGTATCACACACGTGACGCCGAGACTTGGGCCATCGGCGACATAACCGCCTCGTTTGCCAAAGGAGAGTTTGTCTCCATCGTTGGGCCATCGGGCTGCGGAAAGAGCACCTTTCTGCATATGATCGCCGGCTTTACCAAGGCCACGCGGGGCCAGATCGTACTAGGCGGCGGGATTTCGGGTAGGGGAAAGCTCGGTTACATCTTCCAGAAGGACACGGTCCTACCTTGGTACACCGTGAGGCAGAACGTCAGTCTGGGCCCTAGCTTCATCGGTAAGCCGGCCAAGGAAATCAGCGCGCGGGTTGACGAGTTGCTGGAAATGGCGCATCTGAGAGCCTTTGCGGGCTCGTATCCTCATCAACTTTCGGGCGGTATGCGGCGGCGCGTTGCGCTACTCATGGGCCTTGCCAACGACCCTGAATTGCTTTTGCTGGACGAACCGTTCTCAGCGCTTGACACCCATACCAAGACGCATCTGCACAGAGAGTTGCTGGAAATCTGGCGCAAGCTGGGACAGACCGTGATCATGGTGACGCATGACCTTGACGAAGCGGTGACTCTGTCGGATCGTGTGATCGTGTTGTCGTCGCGGCCAAGCAGCATTCTGCTGGACGAACGCATCGACATTCCTCATCCACGCGACGTCTTCACGGTCCGGCAGACCGAGATGTTCACCAGACACTTCACCCGGATATGGTCTGTCCTTGGGCAGCAATTCCGCAAGCCCGAGTAAGGCCACGGTGAGCATGCAGGATCCAGTTCCAGACTCAGGCACACATGCCCAGCATGTGGGCGCGGCACGCCAGCGAAGGCGGCGCCAGACCCTCTTGGTGGTGCTGTGCCAGTTGGCGGTGCTTGCCGCTTTTCTTGGCGCCTGGGAAGTGTTCACGAGAATCCCATGGTTCGCCAAGAACACGATTTTTGACCCGTTCTTTATCTCGCGGCCATCAATGATCGTGGAGCGCATCGCCATATGGATGGTGCCCGGAAAGAATTCGCTGTGGCCGCATCTGTGGGAAACGCTGTCTGCGACGTTCCTAGGCCTATTCGCTGGTGCCACCAGCGGCTTCGTGATAGGGCTCGCGCTGGCGCAAAACAAGTTTCTGGCCCGCGTTCTCAGCCCGTTCATCGTGATGCTGAATTCAATGCCGCGCATCGCTTTTGTCCCGTTGATTACGATGATTTTCGGGCTGGGGATCGCATCGAAAGTGGTCACGTCATGGTTTGTCGTTTTCTTTCTGCTGTTTTTTAACACCTATAAGGGCAGCCTGAGTGTGGAGCGCGAGTTGGTCGAGTTTTGCAGCACTCTCGGCGGCAATGCGCGCCAGATTCTCTGGCGTGTGCGTATTCCATACGCCGCCGCCTGGACATTCGCTGCGTTGCCCAACGCAGTCAGTTTTGCCCTTGTGGGGGTGGTGCTGTCGGAGTTTGTCGGCAGTAATACAGGCATGGGCTACGTAATGATCCTGGCACTGGCCGCTCTCAACGCCACAGAAATGTTCGCCGCCATCACAGTTTTGAGCTTCGTGGGCCTGATTCTGGTTTATTTGGTGCGTATTGTTGAGCGCGCGGTATTGCACTGGTCGCCGGAGTTCAGAGAGGATGCTTGAGCTAGCTCGGATCCTGTATGGTCAAAAAATCTGAAGTACCTGCCAGCACAGACCCTGCTCCACCGGGCTGAGGGTAGGGCGCTGGTGTGGGTTGGCCCATGCCCGCGGCGGAGCTGTTGGTGGCACAAACCCCAGTTTTTGGCTGAGCCGCCGAGCCCCGCCTACAGTTACCAAAGAGCCAAAAGTCAAACCAACTCCACCGCCGCCTTCAACTGACTGGGGCTGCTGTACAAATAGGCAGCAGTGGTGCTAATGCTGCGATGCCCAGCCAGCGTTTTCAGGATGTGAATCGCAGTGCCCTTGTTGGCCAGTGAGGTCAAAAACGTCCTACGCCCACTGTGACTGCTGGCACCCTCCAGCCCCGCACCCGCGTACAGCAGGGCAAACGTCTGGGCCAGGCTGTTGGCGTTGAACCCAGCTCGGATGCTCTTTTGACTGGCAAAGAACGGACAGCTGCGGTCCACGCACCTGGCCTGTGCAGCGTAGGCTGCCAACTCCTCCCGCAGCCGCATGTTGACGAACACGGTGCGAGCGTGCCGCCCCTTGGTCATGTCGGGCAGCAAACGGATCTCATCCTTAATTTCGCCGTCTGTGGTTGTGACATCGCTCCAGCGCAGGACTGCCACTTCACCGATTCTCAATCCTGCCCAGTGCG
>RFWA01000001.1 GCA_009922295.1 Betaproteobacteria bacterium | reverse complement strand
TTTACAGCAAATGCAGGCTTTGCGAGCCGATCCAGCGTTGTCCTGGCTCAAGGTGCACTGGCTGGCTGAGCTGTGCGGCCTCGATGCACAGCATATTCCTGTAGCCCTGCGGCGCCATATCTGGCAGTGTGGCGCACATCGTTTCACCAGGGTTCCAGACCACGACGTCTGAAAAGCCCAGTTGACGGATGGCAATTTGGCGCAGTGCCTCGCCCTGTTGTTCGAGCAGCAGCAGGTCTGGCTGGCATTGGCGATAGACACGGTTGAGTCGACCGCATCGACATAGGGCAGGCCCTCGAGGCCAAGGACCTTGGCTTGGTCGATGTCGCTTAAGGCCAAGTAAGTATGCAGGGCACCGGTAAAGTCGAAGGCGGTCGTCCCGGTGTTCAGGCAACTGAGCTCCAGATGCAATTCGCGCCCCGAGACGTGAATGCGCAAGCCCAATGTGAACTGGTGCGGCCACAGCCCTCTCGTGTCGGCATCGTCGCTCAAGCTCAGCACCGCCGTGTTTGCGTCGCTGTTGGCCTGGTCCAGGTGCCAGGGCCGAGTGCGCGCAAACCCGTGTTGGGCCAGAGGGCCGAGCTTGGCAAATTGGGGAAACACCACGGGCACACCACCCCGCACCGGGCTGCCCGCTTGCAGTACCGAAGCGGGTGACAGGTAGAGCTGCTCGCCGGCGTCGACGGGCATCCAGGACAAAAGTTGAGCGCCCTGCAGCAGGATGCGGGCTTGCGCCCCGTCCGGCCCACGGAGCCCAATGCTTGGCAGGCCCTGAGCCTTTGGATCCGCGCTCATACCGCGCTTGGCTCAAGCAACTGCAGCAGGCCATCCAACAGCAGCGGCACTGCAGCCCCCTCCTGTTCGAGCTGATGGCTGCTGTTTTGAGCCTCCAGCCGGGGCAAGGGCAAATCGACCAGCAGGCCGCGCTTTGAAAACGCCTCGGTAAAGGCGGCCCACGCGCCCGGGTTTTCAATAAACGGGCCTGTGATCACGAGGTGGCTCGGGAAAAACACCCGGCATAGGTTGCTGGCGGCCAAGACCACCTCTTGCAGCGCCAGGCGAAAGGCCGGGTGCTCGGTCAGCGGCATGGCGCGCAGCAATTCAGCGGCCTGTGTTTCGTCCATTGCGTCATCAAAGCTCTCCCCCAGCAATTGGGGCCCGATCGCCCATAGGGCAGCCACCGTTTCTAGGCAGCCGCTGTGTCCGCACCTGCATCGCAGGTTTCGGTTGGACAACTGCCAATGGCCGACCTCTCCAAAGCCAGTGGTGTTGTCAACACTGGCCCCATGGCTTGCGCTGAAGGCGGCCCCGATGCCGTAGCCCCAATGCAGCATCAGCGTGCGCTCCGTGGTTCCCCCAGTTCCCCGGCGGATGCACCTGGCTCGCAGTTGCGCGTCCATGTTGCGGACAACATTCAGTGCGCCTCCGGCAGGCACTGGGAGGGCTGTTAGCTTAAAGTTTCTGATGCCCGGCCAACGCGCGGCAAATACCCAATTGGCCTCGTCGACGTTGATCAGCCCTGCTAATGCGTAGCTGATGCCCACCATGTGGAGCGCCGCCAGGGCACGTTGCTGCAGCGCTGTGAGTATGGCGTCCATGGCTGCGTTATCACCCTGGGGGTCGACAACGGCGCTGTCGTGCCAGATTTCCTGTCCCAGCAGGTTGACTGTGACCAGGTGCAGTGCCTGGCTGTGCACCATCAAGACGGCCACGGCCAGGCGGTTGGGATTGGCGATCAACTGGCCCAGGGGCCTACCACGACCACCGGGCCTGCTGGGCAATTCGGTGACCAGTTGGGCTTTGACCATGGCAGCAACCCATGCTGACACCGTGGTTGATCGCACCCGCAAATGTTTGGAAATAGCGATTCTTGATGTGGCAACCCCCATCAAAATTGACACAAATGCCAGGGCTGCACCGCCTTGGCCGGTTATTCCCAGCCATTCAACCCATGCCGGCGGCTCAAATGTCGCGCTCGCTGGACCCATCCGATGCGGGGTCTTCAGCGGCGACAGCTGGGTCAGTTTAGGCATGGCTAAATTTTAAGACGACCGTGTTTGTTAAGGGGGAAGTTTCACGAATAATTCGCTGACATAAGGATAAACCCGATGTTGGGCGTTTAGCGATTGATTTAAAAACTTACTAGTTCTAAAATCGCAGACGATGCGTCAATTTGGATGCAGAGCATGGTGGCGTTTATCCTTTCCAGGAGATGGTTAATGACTGATTTTTCCAGTGAATTCGATCGTCGGAATTTCTTGCGTGGCCTGTCCGGCGGCGCATTGGCCGGCGTTGTTGGTTTGCCCACTGCGGCCCACGCCGCGAGCCCGGACCTGCCCAAGCAGCCGGTGGCCATCAACGTGATGGACGTAGGCGGTGCCCTGGCCTTGATTCAGCCAGCGTTTGAAGACTACAAAAACACCCGCGGCCAGTATGTCTCGCGGATCGGCTTTATCAAAGCACCGGCCCCCGAGCTGGCTAGCAAACTCAAAGTGCAGCAGGCGGCTGGGCGGCTGGACATTGATCTGGTGCTCACCGGCAGTGACGGCCTCGCATCGGGATTGGAGCAAGATCTGTGGCTCAAGATATTGCCCGAGCACGACGTCAAGTTTCCTAATCTGGAGGCGAATTACGAGCCGGCTGCCTTGAGGCTGCACAAAGTGCAGGGCCGTGGCTTTGGCGTGGTGTGCAACTATTACCCTTCGGGTCCCCTGATTGAGTACGCGCCTGAACGTGTCAAAAATGTGCCGACCACCGCCGACGAGCTGCTGGCCTGGGCCAAGGCCAATCCCAACAGGTTTATGTATGCCCGCCCGGCCAACTCGGGCCCTGGGCGCACCTTCATGATGGGCCTGCCCTACCTCCTCAAAGACAAAGACCCGTCAGACCCTGTGGCAGGATGGGAAAAAACCTGGGCCTACCTGCAAGAGTTGGGCAAATATGTGGAGTACTACCCCGCTGGTACGGGTGCGACCATGAAGGAGTTTGGTGAAGGTTCCCGCGACATCGTCATCTCGACCACCGGCTGGGACATCAACCCGCGTGCTTTGGGTATCGTGCCCAAATCGGCTGCCATCGGGACGCTTAAGGGCTTCCATTGGGTCTCAGACGCGTTCTTCATGTGCATTCCCAAAGGCATCTCGAACGACCGTTTGGCCGTGACGCTGGACGTGATGGCGCATATCCTCAAGCCCGAAATGCAGGCAATTTCTTACGACGAGGGCTACCTGTATCCGGGGCCAGCGGTCAAGAACGTGCCCTTGAGCCTGGCACCCAAGCGCAGTCAGGATGTGATCCGTGAGTTTGGTCGTCCTGAATATGCCAGCCTGATTGCCAGCAACCCGATTGAATTGCCACTCGACACCACCAAAATGGTGGTGGCTTTCCGGATGTGGGATCAATTGGTGGGGGCTAAACGCGCCAAATGATGTTGCAGACCGGACAAAACTTTCGCACGCTGCATGTTGAGGGCATGGCGCGGACCTTTGGCGACTTCAAGGCGCTCAACGGGATCACGCTCGATATTCAGCGGGGGGAATTTGTTGCACTTTTGGGGCCGTCGGGTTGTGGCAAGTCGACGGCACTGAATTGCATTGCGGGCTTGTTGCCCATGACCGGTGGCACCATTCGGCTTGACGACCAGCGCATTGACCTGCTGAAAACCGAGGACCGGGGTTTTGGCATGGTCTTTCAGAACTATGCGCTGTTTCCGCACATGACGGTGCGCGACAACATCGGCTTTGGCTTGCGCATGCGTGGCGTGCCCGGGGCCGAGCTGAGCCGTCGGGTGGAAGCCGCCGTGGCTCTGGTGCGCATGCAGGAGCAGGCCCACAAGCTGCCCGGCCAGTTGTCGGGCGGCCAGCAGCAACGGGTTGCGATTGCCCGCGCCATTGCGATCGAGCCGTCGCTGGTGTTGATGGATGAGCCCCTGTCCAACCTGGATGCCAAGTTGCGACTGGAGATGCGCCAAGAGATACGGCGCATCCACATGCAGCAGCACGCGACCACGGTTTATGTGACCCACGACCAAGAGGAGGCCCTGTCCCTGGCCGACCGCATCGTCGTGATGCGTGACGGCCAGGTGCAGCAGGTTGGCAGCCCCTCCGATTTGTATGACTTGCCCGTTGACCTGGCGGTCGCTGATTTCATGGGCTTCCGTAACCGATTGACCGGCAGGGTGCAAATGCAGCAGGGCCAGCGTGTTAGCGTGGCAGTCAGTGGTGCTGGCGGTGCCGCAGAGACGCTGACAGGCCGCGCGCGCCATGGCAGTTTGGGGGATAGGGTGGTCTTGGCTGTCCGTCCGGACGATCTCACCGTTCAGCCGCAGGGGCTACCTGGGATCTCGGCTGTGGTTGAGATGACCGAATACCGGGGTCGGGGTTTCCAGGCCACTGGTAAGACCGCCGATGGGCAGACGGTGTATTTTTCGGTCGACCACGCGGTTCGCATCGGCGACGCCGTCACGCGCCATGGCATCGACGGCAGCACTTTGCTGGTGTTGCCTGCTGTGCTGCTGCTGCTGGGTCTGTTTGTCTACCCGTTTGCCTATGGGCTGGTTCTTTCTTTTCAACCTAAAGTTGGCGGCTGGCTGTCCAACTACCAGCGCTTTTTCGGGGACCCCTTCTTGTTCGACACCCTGGGCAAGACGCTGGCGCTGGCGTTTCCGGTGACGATTTTGAGTCTGTTGCTGGCCGTGCCTGTTGCCATGCGGGTTCGGCTGATGCAGCGGCAAAGGTTGCTCACCACCTTGTTGGTATTGCCCATGACACTCGGGACCGTGCTGGTCGCGGAGGGCATGCTGGGCTATTTTGGTCCGCAAGGCTGGTTCAATCGGACCCTGATGCAGTTTGGCCTGCTCAGCAGCCAGGTCAAGCTGACCCACAATTACTGGGGCGTCCTGCTGTCGCTGCTGATCACGGGCTTTCCGTTCACCTTTTTGCTGACACTCTCCCATGTGACGGGTATTGACCCGGCCCTGGAACACGCTGCAGCCACACTGGGCGCCCGGCCGGCCGCGCGCTTTCGGTATATTTTTTTACCCCTGCTGATACCGGGCCTTAGCATGACCTTTTGCCTGTCTTTCGTTCAGGCTTTTTCTGTCTTCCCGTCCGCAGTGCTGGTGGGCGAGCCGGCCGATGCCACCCGGGTCATTTCGTTGGCCGCCTATCACGCGGCATTTGAAGAGTACGACGAGTCTATGGCGTCTGCGATCGCGATGCTGATGGGCGTCGTGCAACTCGCTGTGGTGGTCGCTGTGCTGTCGCTGCGCTCATTGGTGTACCGCGGGCCGGTGGTCGGAGGCAAGGGTTGATGCGCTCGTTCTTGGGACAATTCAGGGCCTTCCAAGGCCTGCGAAGCACTGGCGCGACCTTGTGGGTGTATGCGGTCTGGGCCCTCGTTGGGTGGTTTGTGCTCAATTTGTTGGCGCTGATAAGCAGCGTCGTGGTCAGCTCCTTTGCCACCCGTTGGTTGCGCTCCTGGTTGCCCGAAGGGTGGACCTTGCGCTGGTACTCGTCCGCTTGGGCTGAATTTCAACTGGGCGACATCCTGATCACCACTTTTGGGGTCGTGGCGGCGGTGGCCCTGCTGGCGGGATTACTGGGGGTGCCGGCGGCCTACGCTATGGCCCGCCGAGAGTTCCCCGGCAAGCGCTGGGTCATGCTGCTGTTTCTGGTGCCCCTGATGGTGCCGCCCGTGTCTTACGGTATCCCACTGGCCACGGTGCTCTATCAATTAGGCCCTGGGGGCACGATCTGGGGCGTTATCCTGGCCAACCTGGTGCCCACCGTTCCCTTTGTCATTTTGGTGATGATTCCGTTCATCGAGCAGATCGACCCCAAAATCGAATCAGCCGCCAGGGTGTTTGGCGCCAGCACCTTCCAATTGTTTGTCCGGGTGCTCGTCCCGATGCTGGCGCCGGGGGTGCTGGCGGCACTGTTGCTGGTCATGGTTCGCACAATCGCGATGTTTGAGCTCACCTTTTTGACCGCCGGCCCGACCAGTCAGACGCTGGTCGTGGCGCTGTACTACGCTGTGTTCGCATCGGGTGTGCGGGCTGTCCAATCGATTGACGCCATGGCCGTTATTTACATGATCATCACGCTGCTGTGGTTGCTGATTGCGCTGCGGTTTGTCAACCCGACGCAGTTGGTCAGCCGGGTCAAGCAGACGACCCCAACCCAATAAAGAGAGACAGCATTGTGCAAATTCAACTGATCGACAAGGCCGCTGACCTGGGCCGCGAAGCCGCCAAATTCGGTGCGGCGGTGATACGGGAGGCCTTGGCGCGACGCGGTGAAGCCACGATCATCGTGGCCACTGGGGCGAGCCAGTTCGCCTTGCTGGAGGCACTGGTGCGCGAACCCGACATCGATTGGTCGCGTGTGACAGCTTTTCATCTGGATGAATACATTAATTTGCCAGAAACACACCCAGCCAGTTTCAGGCTTTATTTGCGCCAACGCTTCCTGGCGCCCTTGGCTGTGCAGCCGACATTTGTTCCCGTGAATGGCGACGCGCCGGACCTGACAGTCGAGTTGGCGCGTCTCAATGCGTTGTTGGCGGGCCGGCCTGTGGACTTATGTTTTGCTGGCATTGGCGAAAACGGGCACCTGGCATTCAATGACCCACCGGCGGATTTTGAGGTTCAGGACCCTTACATCGTGGTGAATCTGGACGAAGGCTGCCGCCGACAGCAGTGGGGCGAGGGCTGGTTCCCAAGCTTGGCAGAGGTGCCCACGCAGGCGATCTCCATGTCGATCAAGCAGATCATGCGCAGCAACACCCTGTTACTGACCATCCCTGACCAGCGCAAGGCAGCGGCCGTCAAGCGGGCGGTCGAAGGCCCGGTGGACCCGGCCTGTCCGGCCTCCATCGTCCAGCTACACCCCAACTGCATGATCTTGCTGGATACGGCGGCAGCCAGTGGCCTGTTGCAACGGCCGGCGTCGAGGCTCTGAGGCGTGGCGCTGGCATCAACAACCACGGTCTATGGCCTGGAGCCGGGCACGGGTCAGTCACTGACGGTCGAGGTCAAAGACGGACTGATCCATGCGGTGCACAGGGCGCCAGCGGCTGTGCCAGCAACAGGACAAGGCTGGCTGGCGGCCGGCCTGATTGATTTGCAGGTCAACGGCTACGCCGGGTACGACCTCAACGATGACCAGGTCATCCCTGAGACGGTGCAGGCGCTGGCACGAGCCATGCTGGCCAGCGGCGTCACTACTTTTTTACCGACCCTGATCACGGCGTCTGAGGCGCAGCTGACAAAGGCACTGGTGGCAGTGCAGGCGGCGCGGAGCCTGGACCCTGTCGTGGCAAACATGGCATCGCGCCCGAGGACGGTCCGCGTGGCGCCCATCCGGCCGCGCATGTTCGCCCACCCAGCGTCGCTGAATTTGACCGATGGCAACAGGCCAGTGGCTCTGTGGTGGGCATGGTCACCCTGTCGCCGCACTGGCCTGAGTCTGCGGCCTATATTTCACATTTGGTCGCCTCGGGCGTGCACGTGGCGCTTGGGCACACCGATGCCAGCCCAGCCCAGATTGCCGCGGCGGTTGATGCCGGGGCACGCATTTCCACGCATCTGGGTAACGGCATGTACGCCATGATCAATCGCCGGCGAAACCCATTCTGGGCCCAGTTGGTTGATGACCGGCTCTGTGCCTCCTTCATTGCCGACGGGCACCACCTGGCGCCCGACCTGCTCAAGGTCATGTTGCGAAGCAAGGGCTTGGGGCAATCCATGATCGTCTCAGATGCGACCGCGATCGGCGGAATGTCAGCCGGCCACTACCAAGCTTCTATTGGTGGCGCCGTGACATTGAGTGCCAGTGGTCGCTTGAGCATGAACGATGGCAGTGACCAGTACCTGGCAGGCGCAGCGCTGCCCTTGCTGGCTGGTGTGGCGAACCTGGTGCGCGATGGTGGTTTGGGCCTGTCGGACGCGCTTGGCCTGGCGACGGTACAACCCGGACGCTGGGTCGGCGGCCGCGGCCTGCTGGCACCTGGGCAACCCGCCGACTTGATTCGATTCAATTGGGACACGACGATGGTTGCGCCCCAACTCACGGGTGTTTGGCTCGGCGGCCAATCTATGATCTGACGGGTATACCGGGTATTCGATAACACCGAAAGAAAGCGCAAACTAATGAAAATTACCAACGCCCGCGTGATTGTTTGCAGCCCCGGCCGCAACTTTGTCACCCTCAAGATCGAGACCGATGAAGGGCTGACCGGCATTGGCGATGCCACGCTCAATGGCCGCGAGCTGTCGGTGGTGAGCTACCTCACCGACCACGTGATTCCCTGCCTGATCGGGCGGGACGCCCACCAGATTGAGGACATTTGGCAGTTTTTGTACCGTGGCGCCTATTGGCGTCGCGGCCCGGTCACCATGAGTGCCATTGCCGCGGTGGACACCGCACTGTGGGACATCAAGGCCAAGGCGGCCAACATGCCGCTGTACCAGTTGCTGGGCGGGCGCAGCCGGACCGGCGTCATGGTCTACGGCCATGCCAATGGCGCAGACATAGAACACACGGTGGACGAGGTCCTGCGCTACAAGGCCATGGGTTATTTGGCGATTCGCGCTCAAAGTGGGGTGCCAGGCCTGGACAAGGTGTATGGGGTGGGCAAGGGCAATATGTTTTATGAGCCCGCCGATGCCGACCTGCCCAGCGAGCACGATTGGTCCTCTGAAAAGTACCTGTTGCACACCCCCAAGTTGTTTGAAGCCGTGCGTGCAGCCGTAGGACCAGACACGCATTTACTGCATGACGTGCACCACCGTCTGACACCGATCGAGGCTGCCCGCCTGGGCAAGGCACTCGAGCCCCATCACCTCTTCTGGATCGAGGACGCGACACCAGCCGAAAACCAGGAAGCCTTCAAGCTGATCCGACAGCACACCACCACGCCGCTGGCGGTGGGCGAGGTGTTCAACACCCTGTGGGACTGCAAGGACCTGATTCAGAACCAATTGATCGACTACATTCGCGCCACCGTGGTCCATGCTGGCGGCATCACGCACTTGCGCCGCATCGCCGACTTTGCAGCCCTTCACCAAGTGCGCACCGGATGCCATGGTGCGACTGATCTGTCGCCGGTGTGCATGGGTGCGGCGCTGCACTTTGACACCTGGGTCCCTAATTTTGGCATTCAAGAGTACATGCGCCACACCGAGTTGACCGACGCGGTGTTCCCTCACGCCTACAGCTTTGCAGCAGGCCTGATGCACTGTGGCGAAGCCATCGGTCATGGCGTTGACATCGATGAGGCCTTGGCAGCCAAGTACCCCTACCAGCGGGCCTATTTGCCGGTCAACCGACTGGCGCATGACGGCACGCTCTGGAATTGGTGATGCAGCGGCCGCAGGCGTAGCAGGCGGCTGAGCAGTGCCCTGGCCGCCTGGCTGTTTAGCGTTCGATCAGGCGGTTCCAGCGTGCGTTCCATGCCGGTCGGTTTTCATTGACCGCGTCCCAGTCGAGCACGACAGCCGTCTTCATGTAGTCCGCAAATTGCGCCAGTGCCGCCTTGGAGTCTGCGTCGCTGGCCTGGGCCTTGGGGTTGGACGGGATCTCATTGCCATGCTTCAAGCCCGCCGCCTGCGCTTCGGCACTGAGCAGGTGCTCAGCCAGCTTTTGCGCCAGTGCAGGTTCGCTGTTATTGGCAATGACGCACTCGGCCACCATCAGCACCACCGAGCCCTCTTTGGGTTGCGCGTACTCGACCTGGATGCCCTTGCTTTTCAGGCCGGCCACAGAGGTGGGCGTCAGCGGCGCAATGGCCGCCTCGCCAGTCTGCATCATCTCGGCCAGCTTGGCTGAACTTGGGATGTACTCCAGAACGTTGGGGCCAACGCTGGTCTTCCAGGCGTTGAACCCAGGCTCCACATTCTTCTCGGTGCCGCCTTTGATGCGGTTGAACATCAGAAAACCATGCAGTCCAAAAGACGACGAAGAGACTGACTGGAACACCACCTTGCCCTTGAGTTTGGGGTCAGCCATGTCCATCCATGAGGTGGGGGCAGCCCAACCTTTTTCGGCATACATTTTTTTGTTGTAGGCCAGCCCGGTCATGCCCATGGTGACACCTGTGGCCATATCGCCCTTGAAGCGAGCGGTGGGAAAGACTTCGTTCAGTGCCGCGCTGGGTTTCATTTTTTCGCAAAGACCCATGCCCACGGCACGCGCCATCACGCCGTCATCCAGAAACATCACGTGCATCTGAGGTTTGTCTTTGTTGGCTTGCGCTTTGGCCAAAACTTCTGACGATGTACCTGGCACCACCACCACCTTGGCGTTATTGGCTTTTTCAAATGCCGGAAAAATGTGTTCGCTCCATACTTTCTCCATCTGGCCGCCATTCATGCCGATGTAAATCGTCTTGGTTTGGGCTGAGACAGTCGCCGCGACCAGACTGGTGGCTGCAGCCGCGACCGCCAGCAGGGTTCGGCGGGTGGTGAGGTGGTTCGACGGTTTGTGTTGCATGAAAATCTCCTTTTAGGTTGAGGTAGCACTTGGGGGAACACTTGAAAAAACAGGGGGTGCGGTGGCAAAACGGGCGATCGAAAACGCACTGATGGGCGTTGTGCTGGCGCCATCACGCACCAGTTCAGCCAGAACTTCACCAACGGCCGGGCCAATCTGGAACCCTGCACCGGCAAAGCCGAAGCCGTGGATCAGGCCCGGCGTGGTGCGGCTCAGTCCAATCACGGGCTCGCGGTCGGGTAGATAACCTTCAGTGCCGCTCCAGGTCCGGATGAGGTGCGCATGGCGCAGTTCGGGCATTAACTCCACCGTACGCTCCAACACCAAGGCAATGGCTTCGCGGCTGGGCCGGGCGCGCTGGTCGTCCAGCGCATAGCCCTGCGAGCCGCCAATCACGCAATTGCCGCGTGGTGCCTGGCGGGCGTAGATGCCGCCCCCCTCCACCCCCAGGCTCAGCGTCATGAACATGGGCAGTGGCTCGGTCACCGCCATGACCGGGTGCGACGACACCATGGGCACGACTTCGTTGAAGCGTGCCGCAATATGCCCAGCCCACGCGCCGGCGCAGTTGAGCAAATAGGGCGCACGCAACACCAAGCGCTGGCTGCAAGTCAGGGTGAAGTGCTTGCCGTCGTGCGCCACCTCATCAACCGGCATCTGTTCGCGAATGTCGGCACCCATGGCTGCCGCTGCTTTTGCAAAGGCGGGTGATACCAGTCTGGGGTTGGCGTGGCCGTCCCGGGGGCACAGAGAGCCGCCAATGGCGCTTTCCCCCAGCCAGGGAAAGCGCTGGCGCAGCGCTTTGGCATCTAGCATTTGCAGGTCCATGCCAAAGCCGGCGCTAGCTTCAAAGTAAGCTCCTAGCGCGGCCAGGTCTGAAGGACTGCGTGCCAGCTTCAGGTGACCTGACTGGACGTATTCACCATCAATGCCAATCAATTCGGTCAGACGGGTCCAGATACCGTGGGCCCGCTGCGCCAGCGGCAACTGGGTGAGCGGTCGGCCCTGACGTCGCACGCCCCCGTAGTTGACGCCACTTGAGCGCGAGCCACACAGGTCGCGCTCAAGCAGCGTGACCGAAAAGCCCATGCGGCGCAGCGCCAGTGCTGCCGAGGCGCCTACGATACCGCCGCCCAGTATGGCGACGTCACAGGCGCAATGCTCAGTCATGTTGAAGCCTCCGGCTTTGATGGGCTGGTGGCGCAGGTCATGGCAAACGGGATGGGTTTGACCGGGGCCTGGCCGCGCAGACGTCCGACAGCCTGCAGGGGCTGGCCAGAGCACTGCGCCAGGATTTCACAGGCGGCCACGCCGCACATGCGACCCTGGCAACGCCCCATGCCAACGCGCGTCAGCGCCTTGAGCCGATTGATGTCGGTCGTGCCCGTGGCTGCGACGCTTGCGCGCAGGTCACCGGCCGTGACGCCTTCGCATCGGCATACCACCAGCGAATCACTGGCCTGTTTGGCCCATGTTGGCGGAAACGGAAAAGCGCGCTCCAGACCACCGCGAAAGCGTTGGGTTCGTCCCAAAGCCCGTTCAAGCTTGTTCGCCCGGGTTCTCAGGGCCGGGGCGGAGGCCTGACCAGTGTCAGCCAGCAGGGCCAGTGCGGCCCGTTCACCGGCCCATTCGGCCGCTTGGGCACCCATGATCCCAGCACCGTCACCCGCCAGGTACACGCCGGGCACACTGGCTCTGCCTGAATCATCGTGGACTGGTAGCCAGGCGCGTTGCTGCACATTGAATTCGAAGCGACAGCCCAGAATGTCGGCGAGTTGCGTTTCAGAGCGCAGTGCATGACCAAAGCCGATGGCATCGCAGGCGACTTCATGCTCACCCAGGCTATCGCGCCAACGCATGGCATCGACCCGCCCGTCACCCACTGTGCCCAGTGCTTGTATGCCGCCATGCAGCGGCACACCATGGGCTCGCAGCCAGGTGACGTAGTACATGCCGCGCGCCAGCAAGCCGGGCGCTGCCAGTAGGTCGGGCAGGGCGGCGATCTGATCGCGAAGTGTGGCGGTATCCAGCACCGCCCCAACCTTGGCGCCAGCCTTGGCATATTGGTAGGCGATCAGGTAAAGCAGCGGGCCGGTGCCGACGAACACCACCCGGCTGCCAATGGCGCAGCCCTGGTATTTGAGCGCCACCTGCGCACCGCCCAGGGTGAAGACACCCGGTGTGGTCCAACCCGGAAAAGGCAGCACCCGATCGGTGGCGCCCGTGCACAGAATCAGGTGCGAGTAGGGTTGGGTCGACGTCTGACCTTGGTGCAGCAGGTCCAACTGGCCCCCCTCGGCATTCCAGACCAGGGTGTCGTTGCGGTAACGGATGTGCGGGAGCAGGGTTGTCATGGTGTCAAGCACCGCGGCGGCGGCCTTGGCATCGAGCCCATAGAGGGTCTGCCTGGTGCGCTGAAATTGGGCTGGCGGCTGGCGGTATATCTGTCCGCCCCAGCGCGGCGCTTCGTCAATCACCACGGGCTTCAGACCATGCCGTACCAGCGTTTCGGCGGCCCGAATGCCGGCTGGGCCGGCGCCGACGATGACCGGTTGCAGATCAGGCCTCATCTGGCGTCTTCGGCTTGCTGCGCAAGCGCATGCCGGGTACGATGAACGTGGTGCATGCGCGCAGCCGTTCGCCTGATTCGGTCAGCATCCAGCAGTCTTGGCAGGCCCCCATCAGGCAAAATCCGGCGCGCTTGTCGCCCCCGGGTTCGCTGACGCGCAGTTGCCAAGCTTGCGACAACACGGCAGTCATGACGGTGTCACCTACCAGGGCCTCTCGCAACTGGCCGTCCAAAGTAAAGCTCACGCGATCACGCCCGGTCTCACTCAAGCGCCGGAATTGACCCTGTGTGGCATCGTTCTTCATTTGCCGCCTACCAATATCTTGTCCAGCCCGTAGAGCCGGTCGAGCACCAGCATCACGGCGGCGGTGAAAGCCACCATCAAGGCGGATGCTGCTGCCATCAGCGGGTCGATCGACTCGGTGGCGTACATGTACATGCGTACCGGCAGGGTCACGGTCGAGGGTGCTGTGACAAAAATTGACATGGTGACTTCGTCAAAGCTGTTGATGAAGGCCAATAGCCAGCCCCCGGTCACCCCCGGCAGAATCATCGGCAGGGTGATGCGCCGAAACACGGTGAAGCTGCTGGCCCCCAGCGACAGCGCTGCCTGCTCGCAACTGTGGTCAAAGCCGGCGGCTGCTGCCACGATCAGGCGCAGTACATAGGGCGTGACGATGACGACATGCGCCAGTGCAAGCCAAACGAAGCTGCCGGTGGCGCCTATCAGTGAGAACATGCGCAGCAGCGCCACGCCCAGCACCAGGTGCGGAATGATCAAGGGCGAGAGGAACAGCGCGTTGAGCGTCTCACGACCGGCAAAGTTGTATCGCGTGATGGCAAGTCCGGCGGGCACCGCGATCAGCGTGGCCAGCGTGGCCGACGCCAACGCCAGCCACAGACTGTTCCAGAATGACTGCACCAGATCGGAATGCGCAAACACCGCCTTGAACCAACGCAGTGACAGGTGCGTGGTCGGTAGGGTCAGTGTGTTTTCAGGTGTGAAGGCGACCAGACAGACGATGACCAGCGGCGCCAGCATGAACACGATGACCAGGGCATTGAATGCCAGCGCGAGAGGACTATTTTTGACCATGCGGGCTCAGCCCATCGCGTTTTTGTAGCGGCGCTCAAACAGCCGGTTGTAGCTCAGCATGACAATCAGATTGGCCAGCAGCAAGACCAGCGCAATGGCCCCGCCCAACGGCCAGTTGAGCTCATGCAGGTATTCGTCATACACCACCGTAGCCACCATCTTGAGCCGCCGCCCACCCAGCAGGCCGGGAATGGCAAAGGCACTGGCGCTTAGGCCGAACACCAGCAGGCTGCCAGACAGCAGGCCAGGAACAACCTGCGGTAACACGATGCGACGCAGCGCGGTGAAGGGCGAGGCATTCAGCGACAGGGCAGCGTTCTCCACCCAGGGATCGAGCTTTTGCAGTGAGGTCCAGATTGGTATCACCATGAAGGGAAGCATGACGTGGACCAGCGCAATGATGACGGCTGTCTCGGTGTAGAGAATACGGACCGGACCGAGGCCAATCGCTTGCAGCGCATGGTTGATCACGCCCTGGGGCCCAAGCAACATGCTCCAGCCAAAGGCCCGCACCACCACGGACACCAGCAGCGGCGCCAGAACCACCAGCAGGCAAATGCTGCGCCAGGGGTTGCTCATGCGGCTCAGGATATAGGCTTCAGGCGCTCCGATGGCCAAACACAGCAGCGTGGTCAGGCCAGAGATCCAGAAGGTGCGCCAGAAGATGCCATGGTAGTACTCGTCCGTCACGACGGCCAGGTAATGCGCCGTGGTGTAGCCGTCTTTGACGCCGGTGGCGTGGTCAAACACATGGAAAGACAGCACGGTGGTCAAACCCAGCGGCACCAGCAGCATGCAGGCAAAGAGCAGCAGAGCTGGCGCCGACATGGCCCATGGCCTGGCTGCCGGATGATGACTCATGGCAGTACCCGCAGGGCAGCGCTCGACCAGCTCAGCCCGGTCACACTGCCCTCTTCAAGTGCTGGGGCGTCGCTGTTGGGGCACAGCACCATCAGGTTGCCCGCTACGGTCTCCAGCCGGTACAGCCACTGGCTGCCCAGAAAAAACCGCGCTGTCACCTGGCCGTCCAGCAGGCCCTGCGCTTGGGCCGTGAACCGGATCCGTTCGGGTCGCAGGCTCAAGAGTGCTGGCATCCCAGGGGCCAGACCGATGCTGTCAACCGCCAGTGACAGGCCGCCAGGGCTGATGTTCACATGCACGCCGCTGCCAGCGACGTGTCCGGTCAGCACATTGGCTTTGCCGACAAAGTCAGAGATGAATCGCGTCTGGGGCTGCTCGTAAAGCGTGTAGGGTGCGTCGATCTGGGTAACCCGACCGGCCTGCATCACCACCACCCGGTCGCTGATGGACATGGCTTCAGTCTGGTCATGGGTGACCATGAGGGTGGTGGTGCCGACCTTGCGCTGGATATGCCGCAGTTCAAACTGCATTTCCTCACGCAGCTTGGCATCCAGGTTGGACAGGGGTTCGTCCAGCAGCAAGACGGGTGGCTCAATCACCAGTGCTCGGGCCAGTGCCACGCGTTGTTGCTGTCCACCCGAGAGTTGGCGCGGGTAGCTGTCGGTATAGGCCTCCAGGTGCACTAGCGCTATGGTGGCCTTGACCCGTTCGTGGCGCTCTGCCCGGGGCATGCGTCGCATCTCCAGCCCAAAGGCAATATTCTCGGACACCGTCATGTGAGGGAACAGGGCGTAGCTCTGGAACACGATGCCGAGCCCACGGGTGTTCGGGGCGGTGTGCGTGATGTCGCGTCCATCCAACATGATTTGGCCGCTGCTGACTTCGGTAAAGCCAGCAATCATTTGCAGCGTGGTGGTCTTGCCGCAACCCGACGGGCCCAACAAGGAGACAAACTCGCCCTTGGCGACACTCAGGGTCAGGTCGTCGACGACACGCTGGCTGCCGTAGCACTTGCTTAGATGGGTCAGCGTCAGGAAGGACATGAACAGCTCCGTGTCACGGCGCCGGCCGGTGGTGTGATCCACTCGATCACTCCGGGGTGTGATGGCCTTGATATTGGTTTAAAGAAACCGCAGCGTCAATTAGGTATTCCACCTAACGAGAATATTATTAAAATAATTCCATTCAGTAAAATTATTTAGTAAATATTTAAAATAATAGTCCAATGAAAGATATGAAAACGTCTGAGACTGATTCGGTGAGCCCTGGAGTAGGTGCTTTGCCGCGTGCTTTTTCGATCATCCGCCTGCTGGCCGCTGCCGATACCGCCGAAGGTTTACGAATCACGCAAATTGCCAAGGCGGTCGGGCTCACACAGGCCACCGTACACCGGACTTTGCAGGCACTGGTAGCGCAGGATGTTGTGGAGCAGGACGAGCGCAGCCGCCGCTACCGCTTGAGCATTGGCTTCTTTGTGCTGGCAGCGCGCGCCGGCAACCCCATGAACCTGCGCGATCTGTGTCGCCCCTCAGTGCTGCGGCTTTGCGCCAGTTTGGGTGACACGATATTTTTACTGGCACGCAGCGGATTTGATGCAGTGTGCCTGGATCGCAGTGAAGGGCCTATTCCGATCCGATCTTTCACCGGCGATATTGGCGGCCGCGTTGCCCTGGGCGTTGGACAAGGCAGTCTGGCAATCCTGGCTTTTTTGCCCGAGGCCGAACGAGAAGAGGTTATTCGATTCAACCTGCCCCGCCTGCGTGAACTCGGGATGTTTGACGAGGTCTACCTTCGCACCGAAATCGACAGCGTGCGCGAGCTCGGTTACGCCGCGCGCAACACCGGATTGCTCGAAGGCATGTCCGGGGTTGCCGTGCCCATTTGTGACGCCGACGGCCGCGCCGTCGCGGCCCTGAGCGTGGGTACGATTGCCGGGCGACTGAGCGCCGACCGGCTTCCCGTCGTGGTGGACTTGCTCAAGCGCCAAGCGCAGGCCATCGGACCCAAACTCAACCCCTTCGATCCTACCTTGCGCCGCCCGGTACAGAGTCTCGCAGCCTTGCTGCCAAACCAGGCTCAGTAGGGCTGGCAGTCTGCGAAAATAGCGGCTCTGATGACCACCAATGCACCACTGACACCCAGCCCCGGGCGGCTCTCCGTGGCCCCGATGATGGATTGGACCGACCGTCACTGTCGTTACTTCCACCGTTTGCTAACTAAGCGGGCCTTGCTGTACACCGAGATGGTGACCACCGGTGCGCTCCTTCATGGTGATGTGACGCGGCACTTGCGTTACAACCTTCAAGAGCACCCTTTAGCCTTGCAACTCGGTGGCAGCGAGCCGGCCGATTTGGCGCACTGCGCTCGCCTGGGTGAGCAGTGGGGTTATGACGAGATCAACCTCAACTGCGGTTGCCCCAGCGAGCGCGTGCAGCGCGGTGCCTTTGGTGCCTGCCTGATGGCCGAGCCGGCGCTGGTGGCCGACTGCGTCAAGGCCATGCTCGATGTGGTGGGCATCCCGGTCACGGTCAAGCACCGCATTGGGATTGACCGCACCGAGCGCTACGACTTTGTGCGTGACTTTGTGGGTGCCCTGCACCAGGCCGGCTGCAACACCTTCATCGTGCATGCGCGCAATGCCTGGTTGCAGGGCCTGAGCCCCAAAGAAAACCGAGAAGTGCCGCCGCTGCGCTACAGCCTGGTTCATCAGCTCAAACTTGATTTTCCTGATTGTCAGATCGAGATCAATGGCGGCCTCACTACCAGCGAGCAGGTGCAGGCCCAGCTGCAGCAGGTCGACGGCGTCATGATCGGGCGGGAGGCCTATCACAACCCCTGGTGGCTGAGCCAATGGGACGCGCTGTTCTATGGCGAGGTGGCTTCTGAGAGCACCCGAGAGCAGATCGAGGAGCAGATGGTGGCCTACATGCTGCGCCAGGCGACCGAATTTGGCACGCCCTGGTACCCGATTGCCCGCCACATGCTGGGACTGCGCCATGGGCTGCCAGGTGCCCGGCGCTGGCGCCAGGTCTGGAGCGACCACCGGCTCAAGGCGCAAGACCCGCGGGAAGTGATGGCGCAGGCACATGGGGTGCAAGGTGTCCAAGCCTGATCCGAACCAAAGGCTGGCACTGGCCCTGCTTTGGGTGATGCTGGCCCTGTGGGCTGTCAACTACATCGTGGCGCGGCTTGCGCCCGGGGTGGTGGCGCCACATCAGCTGGCGCTGGCGCGATGGGGCTTGGCTGGCTTGGTCTTGCTGCTGCTGGCACGCGCCGATTTGTGGCAACACCGGCACCACGTGCGTGACGTGTTCTGGCAATACCTGGTGTTGGGCGCCTTGGGCATGTTGGTTTGTGGCGCCTGGGTGTACCTGGGCGCACAGACCACGTCGGCGATGAACATTGCCCTGATCTACACCGCGTCACCGGTTCTGATTGCCGTTGGCGCAGTGGTTTTTCTGGGAGACCGGCTGTCGGTCAGGCAGGTCTTGGGCGTGTTGTTGTCGCTCGTCGGGGTGATGCATGTCGTGGTGCGGGGGCATTGGCTGGCGCTGTCTGAGGTGCGCTGGCTGGCCGGCGACGCCTGGATCGTGCTGGCGGTGGTGTCCTGGGCGGTGTACGCGCTATTGCAAAAAAAGTGGCCCAGCCCCTTGGGGGCGACCGCCCGGCTGGCCGCCATCTGCGTGGGTGGCGTGCTGTGTCTGCTGCCATTTGCCTGGTGGGAGGCGGGCTTGCCCGGCACGCCGGTCTGGGGCTGGCGCGCCACGGGCCTGGGTGTGACGGCCGCACTGCTGCCTGGTCTTGGCGCCTATTGGATGTACGGCTGGTCTCAAAAAGTGCTGGGTGCCAGTCGGGTTGCGGTGGCGCTGTACCTGGTGCCGCTGTACGCCGGCTTGGCGGCCTGGGTGGTGCTGGGCGAGCCATTGGGCTGGCACCACCTGGGCGGTGCTGCGCTGATCCTGCCCGGCGTGCTGCTGGTCACCCGGGCGCCCGTCGTGGCAATGCACGCCAGCGGCGAGTTATCATGACAGCGGAGCCGGGGTTGGTTGCATTGTGCTTGCGCCGGTTCCAAAGCGGCCGCTGACCGGCCAACCACTGACCAATCGATCGCCTTAGCAGTTCCAGTCTCCCGTGCGTCTCAATTCCATCAAGTTGTCGGGCTTCAAGTCCTTTGTCGAACCGACCAATTTCATGCTGCCCGGGCAGCTGGTGGGGGTGGTTGGGCCTAATGGCTGCGGGAAATCCAACATCATGGACGCGGTCCGCTGGGTATTGGGCGAGTCGCGCGCGTCTGAGCTGCGTGGTGAATCCATGCAGGACGTCATCTTCAACGGGACCACCACACGCAAGCCAGCCAGCCGCGCCAGCGTGGAGCTGGTGTTTGACAACGCCGACCACCGAGCCGGGGGCCAGTGGAGCCAGTTTGGCGAAATCGCAGTCAGGCGTGTGCTCACCCGCGACGGCACCAGCAGCTATTTCATCAACGCGCAACCGGTGCGCCGGCGCGATGTGCAGGATGTGTTCCTGGGCACTGGTCTGGGGCCTCGCGCTTACGCCATCATTGGCCAGGGCACCATCAGCCGCATCATTGAGAGCAAGCCTGAGGAATTGCGGCTTTTCCTGGAGGAAGCCGCCGGCGTCTCTAAATACAAAGAGCGCCGGCGCGAAACCGAAAACCGCTTGGCCGACACGCGGGAGAACTTGACTCGCGTAGAAGACATCCTGCGTGAGCTCAACGCCAACCTGGAAAAACTGGAAAAGCAGGCTGAAGTGGCCCAGCGCTACAACAGTCTGATGGCCGACGCCACGCTCAAGCAGCAGCAGCTTTGGTTTTTGCGGCGCGCCGAGTCCGAGACCGACCAGGCCCGGGTGCAGGCCGAGGCGCAGGGCGCGGTGCTGGCGCTGGAGAGCCGGGTGGCTGACCTTCGCCAGATCGAGGCGGCCTTAGAGACGGTGCGACAGGCTCACTACGCGGCAGGCGACCAGGTGAACCAGGCCCAGGGCCTGTTGTATGAGGCCAGTACCGAAGTCGGTCGGCTAGAGGCAGAGATCCGCTTCGTGGTCGAGGGGCGTCAGCGGGTCGAGCAGCGGCTGCAGACGCTGGCCGACCAGGCCCTGCAATGGGCCACTCGCCGAGAGAGTGCCGAGACTGAATTGGTCGGGCTCGATGATCAAGCCTTGACCGGCGCCGAGCAGTCTGAGTTGCTGGCTGCCCAGGTGGAAGACCAGGCGGGGCAGTTGCCCGAGCTCGAAGACGCTTTTCGGTTGGCACAGCGCAGTGCCAATGACCAGCGGGCCAGCGTCGCGCAGGTGCAGCAGCAGATCCAGGTGCTGGCTGCCGAGCAGCGCAACATCGAGGAGCAGGCGCGTCAGCTGGGCAGTCGGCTTGAACGCCTGCAAGCCGACCGCAACGCCCTGGCCGCGCCAGACGAATCCCGACTGCGCCACTTGGAGGACCAGCTGGCGCAGGCCAGCGATGCGGCCACCTTGGCACAATCGAGCTTGCAGGAATTGCAGGATGCGCTGCCCGAGCTGGAAACGCAGCGCCGGCGTCAGCAGCAGGATGTGAATGACACCTCGGCCCGCCAGGCGGAGTTGTCTGCCCGGCTGGAAGCGCTCAAGGCCCTGCAGCAAAAGGTGCGCACCGATGGCCGCCTGCAACCCTGGCTGTTGCGCCACGGCCTGGAGCACTTGCAAGGCCTGTGGAGCCGCATTCACGTTGAGCCAGGCTGGGAAAGCGCGTTGGAGGCGGCGCTGCGCGAGCGGTTGGGCGCGCTGGAGGTATCTCGGCTTGACCTGGTGCGTGCGTTTGCCGGTGATGCGCCACCCACCAAATTAGCCTTTTTCAGCCCGCCATCGGCGGCAGGGCCTGAGCTGGCCGCAGCCTTGCCCCGCTTGGCTGACATGCTGCGGCTCCATGATGCCGGCCAGCGTGCGGTGTTGACCGACTGGATGCGCGGTTGCTACACCGCGAGCAGCCTCGGGGAAGCACTGTCGCAGCGCACCCAGCTGGCGCCGGGCGAGCAGATTTTTGTCAAGGCCGGGCATGCGGTGGGGCTGCACAGTGTGAGCTTTTATGCGCCGGACTCCGAGCAGGCTGGCTTGCTCGCGCGCGCTCAGGAGATCGACAACCTTGACAAGCAGCTGCGCGCGCAGACGCTGATCACTGATGAGACTCGCGCGGCACTGGTGCGGGCCGAGGCGGCGTACGCCGATGCCTCACAGCGGCTGCTGGTGCTGCGACGCGAGGCCTCTGAGGGCCAAAGTCGGGCTCACGACCTGCAGGTTGAAACCCTTCGCCTGACGCAGCTGGCCGACCAGGCGCGCGCCCGCAGTGCGCAGATCGCCTCTGACCGGGCTGAGGTGGACGCCTCGCTCGAAGAACTGCAGGAGCGTCGGGTTACGGCCGAAGCCCGCTTCGATGAGCTCGACATGCAGTTGGCGGACACCCAGGAGCGCCACGCCCAGCTCGATGAGCGGGTGCTGCTGGCTGAGCGCCGGCTCGCTGAAAGCCGTGAGCAGCAGCGCAGCCTGGAGCGGCGGGCACAGG
Source organism: Betaproteobacteria bacterium (assembly GCA_009922295.1). GTDB lineage: Bacteria > Pseudomonadota > Gammaproteobacteria > Burkholderiales > Burkholderiaceae_C > Rhodoferax. Next base: position 11,020 of record RFWA01000001.1, on the reverse strand, counting down.
AGGCCGCCTTTGCCCAACGCACCCTGGACGCGCGTCGCGCTGAACTCAGCCGTGCTATTGAAACTGCAGCACAACAGGCAGATTCTGTGCGGGCTGAAGTCCAAAGAGCTCAGGACGAATTGATCCGACTCAGTGATGCAGCAGCCCAGGGTGGCCTGCAAAACGCGCTGGCGGTCAAAGTCGATCGCGAGCAAGCGCTGGGCGCCCGCCGCAGCGAGTACGATGACCTGACGGCTCGGCTGCGCGCCAGTGACGAGCGACGCATGCAGCTCGAGCGCGAGCTTGAACCCTTGCGCCAGCGCATCACGGAGTTCCAGTTGCGAGAGCAGGCTGCGCGCTTGGGTTTCGAGCAGTATGCGCAGCTACTGGCCGAGGCGCAGGCTGACCTGCTGGCGCTCAAAGCCTCGGTGGAGGCCGGCCCCGTGCGCTTGACCGGGCTACAGCCGGAGATCGATCGGCTCAACCGCGAGATAGCGACGCTGGGTGCGGTCAATCTGGCAGCGCTGGACGAACTCGGCGTCGCACGCGAGCGAAAGCAGTTTCTGGATGCCCAGTCGGCGGACCTGGTTGAGGCCATGACCACGCTGGAAGACGCTATTCGTAAGATCGACGGAGAGACGCGGGAACTGTTGTCGGGCACTTTCAACACGGTGAACGAGCACTTTGGCAAGATGTTCCCGGAGTTGTTTGGCGGCGGCAACGCGCGCCTGGTGATCACCGGGGACGAAATTCTTGATTCTGGCGTGCAGGTGATTGCGCAGCCACCCGGCAAGAAAAACCAGACCATCCACCTGCTGTCAGGCGGCGAAAAAGCCCTGACCGCGATTGCGCTGGTGTTTGCCATTTTTCAGCTCAATCCGGCGCCATTTTGCCTGCTTGACGAGGTCGACGCCCCGCTGGACGACGCCAACACCGAGCGCTATGCCCGCCTGGTGACCAGCATGAGTCGAGAGACCCAGTTCCTGTTTATCAGCCACAACAAGATAGCGATGGAAATGGCCGAGCAATTGATTGGCGTGACCATGCAGGAGCAGGGCGTCTCACGCATCGTGGCGGTCGACATGGATGTTGCGGTCTCTTTGGCGGAGGCGGTTTGATGCACATCAGTCCACTGCAGATTTGGTTGGCGCTGGCGGGTGCGGTGCTGTTGCTGGCGGTCGCCTTGCATGGCGTCTGGGTGTCGCGGCGTCATGCGCCGCGCCAGGCTTCAAATGACAACGATAACCCGGCCGCCAGCTCGGGCGAAGGGGTCGAGCCTGCCCTGGACGCCGCCGCCTTCGAGTTGTCGCATTTCCCGCTCCCCCTGCCCGAAAAAAAGCCCCTGCTGGATGCGTTGATCGACGTGCTGGCCAGCATTAATCTGGATAACCCGGTCTCTGGCGATGCCGCTTTGGCGGCGATGCCGCCGACCCGGCGCGTGGGTAGCAAGCCCTTTGCGATCGAGGGCTACAACGAGTCGGCGCAGCGTTGGGAGGTTCCGGTGCCTGGTGAGCGCTACAGCGCGTTCCAGGCCGGCGTGCAGTTGGCCAATCGGTCCGGGGCGCTCAACGACATCGAGTACTCTGAATTTGTCATCAAAACCCAAGCTTTTTGCGATGCCGTTAACGGCACCCCGGAGTTTCCAGAAATGCAGGAGGAGGTCGCACGGGCGCGTGAACTCGACCAATTTGCCAGCGAGCACGACGCCCAGCTGGGCTTTGTGCTGCGTGCACGCCACGCGGCCTGGAGCCCCGGCTACGTGCAGCAAAGCGCGGCTCGGCTTGGTTTTGTGGCCGGCGCAATTCCGGGGCGTATGGTGATTGCAGCGGCGACGCCCGGCCTGCCTCCGGTGCTGGGCCTGAGCTTTGACACGCAGGCGGCACTTGCCGAAGACCCGACGCAGTCGGCAATACGGGAGCTGACGCTCAGCCTGGATGTGCCACAGGTGGATAGCGAGGAGCAGCCCTTTGAGCGCATGCGCGAGGCAGCACTGGTGCTGGCTGCGAGCATGGACGGCCTCCTGATTGACCACCAGGGCGTCCCCCTCAGCGCGACGGCGCTGGACGAGATTGCTGCCGATCTGACTCTGCTCTACGAGAACCTGGCTCGGCGTGATCTTGTTGCTGGCTCCAGTCTGGCAAGGCGCTTGTTTTCCTGATGCGGCGTGACGGTGCCATCTGCCATGCAGACTCCTGATTTGTTTGATGCCGCGCCTGCATCTGCTGCTCTGGCGGAGTTGACCCAGCTGCGCCATTTGTTGCACGAGCATGCGCACCGCTACCACGTGTTGGATGCGCCCACCATTCCCGATGCCGAGTACGACCGCCTGTTTCGGGCCTTGCAGGCGATCGAGGCGGTGCACCCTGAACTGGTCAGCGCCGATTCGCCCACCCAGCGCGTGGGCGGCGCGCCCTTGCCTGCATTCGCCAGTGTGAGGCATGCCATGCCCATGCTCAGCATCCGCACCGAGACCGACACCGAAGCCTCTGGCGCAGTTAATTTCGACGCCAGGGTGCGCCGTGAACTTGCGCTGGCCGAGGCTGCGCCGGCGGTCGAGTACGTGGCCGAGCTCAAGTTCGACGGCTTGGCCATGAGCCTGAGGTATGAGCAAGGCGTGCTGGTGCAGGCCGCGACACGGGGCGACGGTGAACTGGGTGAGGATGTGACCCAAAACATCCGCACCATCGGGCAGATTCCACTGCGTCTGGATACTGCTGCACCCGGTGCATTGCCAGCGCCCCCGGTGATCGAGGTGCGGGGCGAGGTCTACATGGGACGCGCCGATTTTGAAGCGCTCAATGAGCGCCAGCGGACCGCCAGCCAGAAAACCTTTGTCAACCCGCGCAATGCCGCCGCCGGTGCGGTGCGCCAGCTTGATCCGGCCATTGCGGCGCAACGCCCCTTGAGCTTTTTCGCTTATGGCTTGGGCGAGGTCACGCCAGCAGAGGCAGGCGGGCCGGTTTTTGCCTCCCACCACGGCCTGCTGCAAACCTTGAAAACTTGGGGTTTTCCGGTCTCAAGCCTTGCTAGCATTGCCTTGGGCGCTACTGAATTAGTAGCGTACTACGAACGCATTGCGCGCCAGCGGGATTCGCTGCCCTTTGACATCGATGGCGTCGTCTACAAGGTCAATAGCTTGGCGCTGCAGCAGCGCATGGGCTTCGTGACGCGCGAGCCGCGCTGGGCGGTGGCCCACAAGTTCCCTGCGCAAGAGCAGCTCACCACGGTACTGTCGATCGACGTACAGGTGGGCCGTACCGGCAAACTCACCCCGGTGGCCAAGCTCGCGCCGGTGTTTGTGGGCGGCGTCACCGTGACCAACGCCACCCTGCACAACGAGGACGAGGCCCGGCGCAAGGACGTGCGCGTGGGTGACACGGTGGTGGTGCGCCGCGCCGGTGACGTCATTCCGGAAGTGGTGTCCATGCTGCCCGAGAAGCGCTTGCCCGATGCCATGTTGTTCACCATGCCGGCGCAGTGCCCGGTGTGCGGCAGCGCGGCCGTGCGGGAGGAGGGCGAGGCCGACCACCGTTGTAGCGGTGGCCTGTTCTGCAGCGCGCAGCGCAAGCAGGCGATCCTGCACTTTGCCCAGCGCCGGGCGGTCGAGGTGGAGGGCCTGGGCGACAAGCTGGTCGACCAGCTGGTGGACAGCGGCATCATCCGCACCCTGCCAGACCTGTACCGGTTGGGCCTCACATCGCTGGCTGCTTTGGACCGAATGGCCGACAAATCCGCACAGAACATTGTGGACGCGCTACAAAAATCGAAGCAGACCACGCTGCCTCGCTTTTTGTTCGGTCTGGGCATCCGGCACGTGGGCGAGGCCACCGCCAAAGCGCTGGCCAAGCATTTCGGTGGTCTGGACGCCATCATGGACGCTTCCGTGGACGGTTTGCTGGCGGTGAGCGATGTCGGCCCCGTGGTGGCCCAAAGCATTCACACTTTTTTTGGGCAGCCGCACAACCGCGAGGTGGTGGCCCAACTGCGCGCCTGCGGTCTGCATTGGGAGGAGGGCGCTCCGGCCGAGCGCAAGCCCACGCCGCTGTCGGGCAAAACCCTGGTGATCACGGGCACCCTGCCCACACTCAGCCGGGACCAGGCCAAAGACCTGATCGAGGGCGCGGGCGGCAAGGTGGCGGGCTCGGTCAGCAAGAAGACCCACTACCTGTTGGCGGGTCTTGAGGCCGGCAGCAAGCTCGACAAGGCGCGCGAGCTTGGGGTGGCGGTGATTGACGAAAACGGATTGAAGGAGTTGCTCAATGGCGGTACGTGAGATCCTGAAAATGGGCGACCCGCGCCTGCTACGCCTGGCGCAGCTTGTCACAGATTTCGATACCGATGAACTGCACCTGCTGGTGAGTGACCTGCTCGACACCATGCATGCGGCCAACGGCGCCGGGCTGGCGGCGCCGCAAATCGGTGTTGACCTTCAGCTGGTGGTCTTCGGTACCGGCGAGCCCAACCCGCGTTACCCCGAGGCGCCGCCAGTGCCGCGCACCGTGCTCGTGAACCCGGTGATCACGCCGCTGCCCAACCTGGTTGATGGCAATTTGCTGGAGGTGTCGGATTGGGAGGGGTGCCTGTCGGTGCCCGGCCTGCGCGCCATAGTGCCGCGCTTTGAGCGCATCCGCTACACCGGGTTTGACCCCTTCGGCGACCCGATTGACCGCACAGTGGACGGCTTTCATGCCCGGGTGGTGCAGCATGAGTGTGACCATCTGATTGGCATGCTGTACCCGATGCGGGTGCGTGACTTTTCCCGTTTCGGCTTTACCTCGGTGCTGTTCCCGGGCTTGGACGCGCCCGAGGACGACTGATCAGGCCAGGGCTTCGAGCAACTCGGTCTCGATCGCGATCTGGGTGCGGTTGTGCTGCAACTCGGCGCCCTGGATCAAAAACGTGTCGTCCACCCGCTCGCCCAGGGTGGCAATCTTGGCCAATTGCAGGTTGATGTTGTGGCGGGCTAACACCCGCGCCACGCTGTAGAGCAGGCCGACCCTGTCGCTGGCGGCAATATTGAGCAGCCATCGCTGGGCTTTGTCGTCAGGGCGCAGCGTCACGCGTGGTGCCACGGGGAAGCTCTTGACCCGGCGGGACACCCGGCCGCGGCCCGGGGGTGGCAAGGGTCCGGTTTGGGCAATTGCCCGGCCCAGCTCACTTTCGACCATGCTGATGAGTTCGCGGTAGTGTTCGGGCATGCTGGCGTCTACCACCTGAAAGGTGTCGATGGCGTAGCCATTGCGGGCGGTGTGCACGCGCGCGTCCAGAATGCTGAAACCGCCTTGGTCAAAGTAGCCGCAGATGCGGGCGAACAGGTCGGGTTGGTCGGGCGTGTAGACCAGCACCTGCAAGCCTTCCCCCAAAGGGGACTGGTGTGCCCGGACGATCGACTTGCCGTTGCCAATATGGCGCGACAACTGACGTGTATGCCATGCGATGTCTGCTGCGTCATGACGCATGAAGTAAGCGGCATCCAAGGTGTCCCACAGAGGCTTGTGTGCTTCAAACGGCAGACTGTGCAGCGCCAGCATGATCAAGGCTTCGCGTTTGCGAGACTCCACTTCGGCCTGCGGGTCCGGCGCCCGCCCGCCCAAGACCCGCAGGGTCAGGTGGTACAGGTCTTCCAGGAGCTTGCCCTTCCAGGCGTTCCAGACTTTGGGGCTGGTGCCCCGGATATCGGCCACCGTGAGCAGGTACAGCGCTGTCAGACGCCGTTCGCTGCCCACCCGCTTGGCAAAAGTGGCAATCACGTCGGCATCGCTCAGGTCTGACTTTTGCGCGACGCGGCTCATGGTCAGGTGCTCGTGCACCAGAAACTCGATCAGGCTGCTGTCGTCGGACCCAATGCCGTGTTGGCGGCAAAATCGCCGCACCTCCAGCGCGCCCAGCTCGGAATGGTCGCCGCCCCGGCCTTTGGCGATGTCGTGAAACAGAGCTGCCACATACAAGACCCAGGGCTTGTCCCAGCCCGAGGCCAGTTGGGAGCAAAACGGGTACTCATGGGCATGTTCGACGATGAAGAATCGCCGCACATTGCGCAGCACCATCAGGATATGCTGGTCCACGGTGTAGACATGGAACAGGTCATGTTGCATTTGCCCGACGATCTTGCGAAACACCCACAGATAACGCCCCAAGACCGAGGTCTGGTTCATCAGGCGCATGGCGTGCGTCAGGCCATCGTGCATCAGGATCTGGCGAAAGGCCTCCCGGTTCACCGGATCGTTGCGGAAACTGCCATTCATCTGGCCGCGCGCGTTGTAGAGGGCGCGCAGGGTGCGGGCCGACAGGCCCTTGACGCCGACCGTGGTCTGGAACACCAGAAAGGTCTCCAGAATGGCGTGGGGTTCGCGCTGGTAGAGGTCGTCGCTGGCGACATCGACCATGCCGGCCTTCTCGTTAAAGCGGGGGTTGATCGGTTGCGGTGTGTGGGTCGAGGGGTTGAGCCGCTCCTCGATGTTGAGCAGCAGGATCTGGTTGAGTTGGGTCACGGCCTTGGCGGCCCAGTAGTAACGCCGCATCAGCGCCTCGCTGGGGCGTATGCCGGGTCGAGCCGCGCCGGCTGCTGCAACGGTGCCGGGGATCGCCCCCCCATAGCCAAAGGACTCGGCCACGGCAGTCTGCAGGTCGAAGACAAGGCGGTCTTCACGCCGCTGCGAGATGAGGTGCAGCCGTGCGCGGATCAGGCGCAGCAGGGCCTCGTTCCTTTTGAGCTGGCGGACTTCGAAGGCCGTGGCCAGGCCGCTCCTGGCCAGGTCGTCCCAGTTGTTGCCAAACCCGGCCGCCTTGGCGACCCACAAGATGACATGCAGATCACGCAGGCCGCCGGGCGACTCTTTGCAATTGGGCTCGAGCGAGTAGGGCGAATCTTCAAACTTGTGATGGCGCTGCTGCAACTCGAGGGTCTTTGCAATAAAAAAGGCCTGTGGGTCGAGTGCAGCGAAGTACTCGTGCTGAAAGCTGGCGAACAACGCTTCACTGCCGGTGATCAGGCGTGCCTCCAGCAGCGATGTTTGCACGGTAACGTCGCGGGCCGACTCCTGGAGGCACTCCTGGACCGTACGCACGCTTGATCCAATCTCCAGACCAGCGTCCCAACAACTGCCTATGAAGGCCTCAAGTCTGGTTTTGAGGCTCTCGTCATCTTGAGCCGACTCGTCATTGGGCAGCAAGAGCAGCACGTCAATGTCAGAGCCTGGAAACAGCTCGGCCCGACCAAAGCCGCCCACAGCGGCTAGTGCCAAAGGGCTGGCCAGCCCGGCTTGCAGCCATAGGGTGCGCAGGGTCTCGTCAGCCAGCGCTGACAGTTTGGACAGCACCGCCCGCACACCACCAATGGGCCTGCCCCCCGCTGTCAGTGAAGCCAACAGCGCGGACTTGCGGGCGCGGTAGTGCGCACGCAGCGCCAGTGGCTCGGTCATGCCGGTTTCACAAAAGCCGGGATGGGCGGGCTGCCGGTGGACAGGGTCAGCACCTCGTACCCTGTTTCGGTGACCAACACGGTGTGCTCCCATTGCGCGGACAGCGAGCGGTCTTTGGTGACGATGGTCCAACCGTCGCCCATTTCCTTCACGTCACGACGCCCTGCGTTGAGCATCGGCTCGATGGTGATTGTCATGCCGGCCTTGAGCTGGTCCAGCGTGCCAGGGCGGCCGTAGTGCAACACCTGCGGTTCCTCATGGAACTTGCGGCCGATGCCGTGGCCGCAAAACTCGCGCACCACGCTCAGGCCCTGGCCCTCGGCAAACTGCTGGATGGCGTGGCCGATGTCGCCCAGAAAGGCGCCAGCACGCACCTTCACAATGCCGCGCCACATGGCCTCATGTGTCAAGGCGCACAGGCGCCGCGCCGCCACTGAGGTTTCTCCCACGATGAACATTCGGCTGGAATCACCATGCCAGCCGTCTTTGATCACTGTCACGTCGACATTCACGATGTCGCCGCGTTTGAGTGGCTTGTCATTGGGGATGCCGTGGCAGACCTGGTGGTTGATGGAGGTGCAGATCGCCTTGGGGTAGGGGTTGTGACCTGAAGGCGCATAGTTCAGTGGCGCCGAGATGGCGCCCTGCACGGTGGTGGTGTAGGCGTCGGCCAGGCGGTCGAGCTCATTGGTGGTGATGCCGGGCTGCACGAAGGGGGTCAGGTAGTCCAGCAGCTCTGAGGCCAGGCGGCCTGCCACGCGCATGCCGGCGATGCCTTCGGCGTCTTTGTAGGTGATCGTCATAGATGGAATTATCCCATTGCTCGACGTTTTTGGGCGTGGGCGCCCCTGGCTTGCCCCTTGCACGCTCCTCGCGGCAGCGGCCGTTAAAATCGGGGCCACTTCCATCAGGCCGCCACTGTGACCCAGCACATCACCGAATTCGAGGGCGGCAACGCCCTCAGCCCTTTCCGTCGCCAGCAGTTATTGCCTGCCCTGCAGGCCATCGAGCCCAATGTGAGTGGCATTGCCGCGCGCTTTGTGCACTTGGTCACCACCAACTCGGCGCCCGGTGCGGCCATGTCGGCCCAACTCAAGGCGCTCTTGCAATATGGGGAACCTGATGACGGCGGTACCGATGGCGTGCTGATCGTCGTTGCGCCGCGTCTCGGCACGGTCTCGCCCTGGGCGTCCAAGGCGACCGACATCGCCCACAACTGTGGCCTGGCTGTGCAACGGGTGGAGCGGGTCACGCATTACCGCCTTCAGCTGAAGTCTGGTTGGCTGGGCAAGAAAACGCTCTCGCTTGATCAATTGGCACCACTGGCGGCGCTGCTGCATGACCGCATGACCGAAAGCGTGATGTTTGACCGCGCTAGCGCCCAGGCCCTGTTCGCCACCTTGCCTGCCACGCCCATGGCTCAGATCGACGTTCTGGGGCAGGGCAGGGCTGCGCTGGAGGCGGCCAACGCCAGCTTCGGACTGGCACTCGCCGCTGACGAGATCGACTACCTGGTGCAAGCCTTTAGCCACTTGCAGCGCAACCCAACCGACGTAGAGTTGATGATGTTCGCGCAGGCCAACAGCGAGCACTGCCGGCACAAGATCTTCAACGCCGCCTTCACCATCGATGGCGTGCCGCAGCCGGACAGCCTGTTTGGCATGATCCGCCACACCCACCAGGCCAACCCGCAGCACATGCTGGTGGCCTATTCTGACAACGCCTCCGTCATGGCCGGCACCCAGGTCGAACGATTTATGGCCAAATCGGCCTCTAGCCCCCATGGAATAAGGGCTGGTAGCTATCAAAAAGAGAGTGCTACCCACCACGTCCTGATGAAGGTGGAAACCCACAACCACCCCACCGCCATCTCGCCGTTCCCCGGTGCGTCCACCGGCGCCGGTGGTGAGATCCGCGACGAAGGCGCCACCGGCCGCGGCTCCAAACCCAAGGCCGGCCTCACCGGCTTCACCGTCTCCAAAATCAATTGGGGTCAGATTCCAATTAATTCCGAAAACCCCGAGCCGCCAAACAATTGGAATCTGACCCCAATTTATGGGAAGCCGTCGCACATTGCCAGCCCGCTGCAGATCATGCTGGAGGGGCCGCTGGGTGGGGCGGCGTTCAACAACGAGTTTGGGCGGCCGAATTTGCTGGGGTATTTTCGGGAGTATGAGCAGACGCTGCGTTACCGGATTAAGCGTGATGGCCCCGAGCAGCAGGCGCAGAGCGGATACCACAAGCCGATCATGATCGCGGGCGGCCTGGGTGTGATTGATGCGACACAGACACAAAAGGTAGCGTTCCCGGCGGGTAGCCTGCTGATCCAGCTGGGTGGCCCAGGCATGCGCATTGGCATGGGTGGCAGTGCGGCGAGTTCGATGGCCACGGGCGCCAACGCGGCCGAACTGGACTTTGATTCGGTACAGCGTGGCAACCCGGAGATTGAGCGCCGGGCTCAGGAGGTCATCAACCAGTGTTGGGCGCTGGGCCTGGACGGCGGCCCCTATGGCCTGGGTAATCCCATTTTGGCGATCCACGACGTAGGCGCGGGCGGCTTGTCGAATGCCTTCCCCGAGTTGACCAACGACGCTGGCCGTGGCGCGCGGTTTGACCTGCGCGCTGTGCCGCTGGAAGAAAGTGGCATGGCGCCCAAGGAAATCTGGTGCAACGAGAGCCAGGAGCGCTATGTGCTGGCGATTGCCCCCGACTCGCTGCCCCTGTTCAGCGCCTTGTGCGAGCGTGAGCGCTGCCCGTTTGCGGTGGTGGGCGTGGCCACCGAGGCCCGGCAACTGGTGCTGGCAGATGCCGAGGCCGCCCAACCCGCTGACCTGCCGGTAAACATGCCCATGGATGTGCTGCTGGGCAAGCCGCCCAAGATGCACCGCGACGTGGCCAGCCAAAGCCGCCAGTTTGCGCCGCTCAATCTCGACGGTGTCACCCTGCAGCAGGCCTGTATCGCGGTGCTGGCCAGCCCGACCGTGGCGTCCAAACGCTTTCTGATCACCATTGGCGACCGCACCGTGGGCGGCCTGAGCCACCGCGACCAGATGGTGGGCCCCTGGCAGGTGCCGGTGGCTGATTGCGCGGTGACCTTAGCCGATTTTTCCGGCTTTGCCGGCGAGGCCATGAGCATGGGCGAGCGCACGCCGCTGGCCGCTGTCAATGCCCCCGCCTCGGGCCGTATGGCCGTGGCCGAGGCCATCACCAACTTGCTGGCCGCGCCTATCGAACTGTCGCGCGTCAAACTGTCGGCCAACTGGATGGCGGCTTGCGGTGAGCCCGGTGAAGATGCGGCGCTGTACGCCACGGTGCAGGCCGTAGGGCTGGAACTGTGCCCAGCGCTGGGCGTGTCCATCCCCGTCGGCAAAGATTCCTTGTCCATGCGCACCCAGTGGACGGACGACGGCCAGGCCAAAAAAGTCAGCTCGCCGGTGTCACTGATCGTCAGCGCCTTTGCCACCCTGGCCGATGTGCGCGGGACGCTGACGCCGCAGCTCGACGCCACGGCAGACAGCAGTCTGCTGCTGATCGACCTGGGGCGTGGCCGCATGCGCATGGGCGCCAGCATGCTGGCCCAAACCCTGAACCAGACCGGCGACGAGGTGCCCGACCTGGAC